>JAGWSE010000031.1 GCA_028869395.1 Alphaproteobacteria bacterium
CGCCCCTCCCTGCGAAGCCCGCGCCCAACCTGCCGGGCGACGCCCTGCAGCGCCTGCGCAAGGCCATGAGCCGCGACGCCGGCGTGGTCCGCGACGCAGGCGGGCTGAACCGGCTGCTGACCGAGATCGACGCGCTGGAAGCGGCGCACGGGGCCGCGCCGGCGCTGACCGCGGCGCGCCTGGTCGCCGCCTGCGCCCTGGCGCGCTCCGAAAGTCGCGGGGCGCACTTTCGGGCCGACGCGCAGGACCCGAAGGCGCCGCTACGGACCTTCCTGCGCCTCTCCGACCTGCCGGCCGCCTCTCCCTTCCGGTTCGCCGCCGAATGATCGAGCCCCTGCCCCACCTGCTGGTCGCGCCGGTGGTGCGCGCCGCGCTCGCCGAGGACCTCGGGCGCGCCGGCGACGTCACCGGCCAGGCCTGCATCCCCGCCGAGGCGCGCCTGTCGGCCGTCTTCGCGGCGCGGAAGCCGGGCGTGGTCGCGGGGCTCGCCTGCGTGCGGCTGGCGATCGCCGAGCTCGACCCGGACGCGAAGGTGCGGCTTCTGGTCGCCGACGGAGACCGGGTGGTCGCCGGCGCGAAGCTTGCGACGGTCGAGGCCAATGCCCGCGCCCTGCTCTCGGCCGAGCGCACCGCTCTGAACCTGCTGGGCCGTCTCTGCGGGATCGCCACCCTGACGCGCGCCTATGTGGACGCGGTCGCGGGGACGCCGGCGAAGATCGTCGACACGCGCAAGACCACGCCCGGCCTGCGCGCCCTGGAGAAGTACGCCGTGCGCTGCGGCGGCGGCGTGAACCACCGCTTCGGGCTGGATGACGCCATCCTCATCAAGGACAACCACGTGGCCGCCTGCGGCTCGGTGGGCGAAGCGGTCAGGCGGGCCAAGGCGGCGGCCGGACACCTGATGAAGGTGGAGGTCGAGGTGGACACGCTCTCTCAGCTGGACGAGGCGCTGGCCGAGGCTCCGGACGTGATCATGCTCGACAACTTCAGCCTCGACGACTTGCGCGAAGCGGTTCGCCGGACGGCCGGGCGCGTGACCCTCGAGGCCTCCGGCGGGATCACGCTGGAAACGGTGCGGGCCGTCGCGGAAACAGGCGTGGATGTGATCAGCGTCGGCGCAATGACCCACTCCGTGGGCGTGCTCGACATCGGGCTGGACGCGCTCTAGCCGTCTCTTCCCTGAATCAACACGCCGAGGAGATGGGCGTAGCCCAGCGCATCATCGATGGCCCGATGCGTGTGCTCATGTTGACCGAGCCAGTCTGGCGGAAGTGTCCTCGGCTCGCATTCCCAGGTCGGACGGCCTGTGACCGCGGCGGCGTAGGACTTCAGACACAAGCCCGCCCCGTCGAACAGGCGATCCTCCGCGTAATGCCCCTCGACGAGGGCATGCCTTGAGAAGCGCCTCAGGTAGTGGTCGATCCACATGCCGTCGAATGCGAGCGGGAAGGCGGTAAAGATCCGCCCTCTGTCGAAACCGCGCACCCAATCGATAAAATCGGCCATGACGTCGGCGGGGGGGGCGGGAGCCGGTCGTCGCCGCCTCCCACGCCTGCGGCTGCGTCTTCCACCAGGCGAGGGTCGCGGGATCGCCGGCGGCGTCCGGCAATGTCTCGAGCACCGCCTCGAAAACCCCGTGCTGCTCGCCATTCGCGGTGACGGCCACAGATGCAAATGCGAGCATCGAATTCACGCCCGGCCGGGGGCCATCGCACTCGATGTCGGTGACGATATAGACGCAGCCGTCCATCGGCCGTTCGGTGATCATTCAGCCCTCCCTACGGCCGTTCCGGCCCGGAACCGCCCTCGCCCCCCAGGGTTGACCTCCCGAACCAAGGAGATGGACCCCATGGCCTCTAGAGCTCCCCCCATCCCACCCGACCAACGCTCGTCACCCGACGAGAAACCTCACGTCGAGGGCTCTCACGTCGACCGCCGCAGCCGCGACGATCTCAACCTCCGCGAAGAGGGACGCGCGGGCAATATCCACCAGAACACGCGCAACCAGGGCCACCAGCAGGACCGCTGAAATGCCGGAGAAGAACCCCAACACCGACCGCTGGGGCGGACCAGGCTCCAGTCACGAGGACCGCAAGGACCCTGAACAGCGCAAGGGCGATCCCCGCTCGCCCGGCGAGCCAACCAACACCCGCTTCAGCCACGTCTCCGGCGGCGGCGGCGAGCGCGACCGCCATCACGGCCACGACGCCCGCGCCAAGGACGACTTCGAGGAGAACAGCGCGCAAAAACGCAAGCCTTAGCCGCTCAGCTCAGCCGATCGTGGTTTGCTCCCGCAGGCGGCGAGCCGCCTGTTCGGCGGCGGCGAGGCGCGCGACCACGATCGGGTCCATGCGCCGGCGGACCGCCTCGACGGTCTGGGCCGAGGCGATCTCCGGCCGGCCCGACCGGAAGGGTGGATCGGGCTCGTACTCGAGACCGAGCTGGACGGCGCGGGCGTGATCCTCGCCGGCGAGCTCGGCCAGCAGAGCGAAGCCGAAATCGATGCCGGCGGTGACGCCGCCGCCAGTGAAGATATTTCCGTCGCGCTCCACGCGCGCGTCGCTGACGATCGCGCCGAACGGCTCGAGCAGGTCGCGCCACGCCCAGTGGCAGGCGGCGCGGCGGCCCGTCAGGAACCCGGCGGCGCCCAGGATCAGCGATCCCGTGCATACCGAGGTCACGTACCGCGCGCTTGAGCCCAGACGACGGATCTGGGCCATGAAGGCCTCGTCCAGCATGGCATCGGCGCAGCCGAGGCCGCCGGGCACCAGCAGCACGTCGCAGGCCGCGACCGTGGCGAGGTCCGCCAGCCCGGCGAACACCAGGCCCTCTGCCTCGATGTCGCAGCCGCCGAGCGAGGCGGTGACAACGCGGGCGTCGGGCGTGCGCACCAGCACCTGGTGCGGGCCGGTGAAGTCGAGGTGGGTCACGCCGGGATAGAGCGCGATCAGGATCGTCAGCTGCGGCATGGGGGAGCCCTGTGAATTGACGCCGCCAGGGTAGCCGCCCTAGGTTTCGGCTGAAATGACATGGTTCCCACGAATTCTGCCATGACACGCCGCATCGGCGTCCTGGTCTTCCCGGATTTCCAGTTGCTGGACGCTGCGGGTCCGATCTCAGCCTTCGAGATCGCCGCGCGCTATAGGCCAGGCGCCTACCAAATCGAGGTGCTGGCGCAGACGGACGGCGCGGTGACGAGTTCGTCGGGCGCCGCGATCGCGGCCAATGGCCTCGACGAGGGGCCGCTCGACACCCTGGTGATCGCCGGCGGCATGGGCGTCGACGCCGCCGCGGCCGATCCGGGTCTGGTGGACTGGGTCCGGCGGGCGGCGTTCCGCGCGCGACGGGTGTCGAGCGTCTGCTCCGGGGCCTACGTGCTGGCCGCCGCGGGCCTGCTGGACGGGAGGCGCGCGACCACCCACTGGAGCCGCAGCGACCACTTCGCCCGCCGCTTTCCGAAGGTGCGCCTGGAGCCCGACCGGATCTTCATCCGTGAAGGTGAGGTGTGGACCTCGGCTGGGATCACCGCCGGCATCGACCTGGCGCTGGCGTTGATCGAGGACGACCTCGGGGCGGAGGTCGCCCGACGCACGGCCCAGACCCTGGTGGTGCATCATCGGCGGGCCGGCGGCCAGTCCCAGTTTTCCGCCCTGCTGGACGCCGGCGGCGTGCACGGCCGGTTCGCCGAGCTGATGGACTGGGTCCGCGAGCGGCTGGCCGAGCCGCTCAGCGTCGAGCGGCTCGCCGATAGGGCGGCCATGAGCCCGAGAAACTTCGCTCGCGCCTTCCGCGCCGAGACGGGGCTGACGCCGGCCAAGGCCGTGGAGCGGCTGAGGCTCGAGGCCGCACGGATCCGGGTCGAGACCTCGCGCGAACCGATCGATCGGGTCGCCGAGGCGGTCGGCTTCGGCGACCCGGAACGGATGCGCCGGGCCTTCGTGCGGGCCTTCGGCCAGCCGCCGCAGGTGATCCGCCGGACGGCTCGCGCCTAGGAGGCCGCCTGATCGCCGGCCTGCACGACCGTGGTGTCGGAGGCCTTGGCCAGCCCTTGCGGCGGAGCCTTGGGAAGTTGCTTCAGGACAGCCTTTGCGTCCTTGCCGGCCTGGGCGGCGGCAGGCGCAGCGTCTGCCGGCGCGGGGTCAGGCTTCTGCACCAGGGCCGCGGCCAGGCGGATCTCCGGCTGGCCCTTCGAGGTGTCGAGCGGCGCGGACGTGAAGACCGCCTTCTGCGTCACCGGCTCGGGCGGCGAGGCGTCGGTGTGGGCGTGAGGGCTGAGGCGATAGAACACGTGCAGGCCCACCTGGGCGACCTTCAGCATGTTCGGACCCCAGTCCGGGGACACGTCGATGTTGTGGTAGTGCGTGGCCGAGCCCACCTCGCGCAGGACGAAGCCGGAGAGCGCGCGGGCGGCGACCCGGCGGGCCTCCTCCCAGGCGTCGCGGTCACGGCCGTGGTGCATCGAGCCGTCGCAGGCGAAGGAGAACTGGCAACCGGCCGCCGCGCGCTGGAAGACCACGCCGCAGACGGTCTTGGGGAAGTGCGGGTTCCTGACCCGGTTCATCACGACCTGGGCGACGGCCTCCTGGCCGCGCTTGGTCTCGCCGCGGGCCTCGTAATAGACGGCGTCGGTCATGCAATCGAGGGCGCTCGCCGGCTGCTGGACGGCGCTCGCCGCGCTGGCCTGGAGCCGCGCATCGAGGCCCTGCAGCTGGCGATCGGGCGAGTCATCGCCCACGGCGTTCGGATCGTGCGCGGCCGCCAGGCGTTGCATCGCCGGATCCGAAGTCTCGCGCTGAAGCGCGGAATCGGAAAAGTCGCCGGCGGCGATCTGGGCCACGCGTTCCGCGCGGGCGTGGTCGGAGGCGGCCTGAGCCATCCCGCCAGCCATGTAAACGGCGCCCAGGGCCAGGCCCACGCCTGCACCCATCAAAGCGGCGCTCATCAGCACACGCCCTTCGGCGCGCACCTGCGTTCCACAACTCAAAACGATCGCGTCCTAAGCGGCGAGGGCGACATGCCCCCCGACAGATGTCGCCGCGGTCGCCCCTGCACTTGCTGGCAGCGTCCGCCGGCAGGCCTGCCCGGGACTCGATGGGGGCAGGCGACGGCAAATGATGAACGGTCTATGAAGGAATTGATCGGGCCTGGCAACCCTTGTGTGCAATGCAGCAAAAGTGTCGCCCGGGCTTAACCATATGTCTCCATTCGATCCACTCGGGAGACTGGGCCGCAAGACGCGGGCCACCTCGGCCGTTGCCGGAACCTTCGCTTGCAAGCTCTCGTTTGTGGCGGGGTCAACTGGCGATTGGAGATTAACCCTATGCGCAAGACGCTGAGCCTGCTCGTGATGGCGGGCGCCGCCCTCGCTCTCTCGGCCTGCGGGCACAACATGGAACAACGAGCCGCGACCGGCGGCGTGGCCGGCGCCGTGGTCGCCGGGCCGGTGGGCGCGGCGGTCGGTGCGGCCGGCGGCGCGGCCGTCGACGAAG
>JAGWSE010000337.1 GCA_028869395.1 Alphaproteobacteria bacterium
ACGCGCCACGACCCCTCCCGCACGTCGCTGATTCCGCGACGAAATTCGACCGAACTATGTTCCAGTCGGCGCGGAAGTTCAACCAAGCCGGCGCCTTTACTTGGGGGAGGCCCTCCGGACTGGTATCGGCGCGCGATGATTTTCCGCCCGCGCGTAATCGCCTTGCGCATCTCCTGGCACAACTTGTGAATGTCTTTGGAAGGCGCGACGGCCCCGCCGAGATGGACCCACGCTTCGGATTTTTCTGTTATTTCAATGTTGGCGCCGTGGAAGGCCACAACTTCGGCGTGAGCATGTCCGCGCACGAGGCGCGAAACATGCCCGCCTGCGTGACCCTGATGCGGCGCAGACGCGCCGCCCTTTTCACCGCCGAACCCGGTCTGAGGCATCGGGGCGCAGGCGACCGGGCGCGGACCTTTCGAGCCGTCAGGCTGGCGAAGGAAGCGGCCCTGGCGGGATCCCCAATCGAGGGTCGGCAGGCCGGTCCAACCCGCGCCAGGGCCAGCCAAGCCGCCCTGACGCCGGTGGGGGTCAGGCTCCGCAACACCGGGCGCCTCAGTGCGCCACGGCGCCCTCGGAGGTGAGCAGGGTCTCGACGTAGGACACCATGCCCATCAGCTGATCCTCATCCGCGCGGTCCTGGATCTCCAGGATGCGGCGGACCAGGGCGACGACCACGCGCGAGCGGTCGGCGCCGCTGCGCCCGAGCTGCAACAGCGCCTCGATCTCGTGCGGCGGCAGTTGCGGGGCGCGGGCGGGATCGAGCTCGAGGCTGAGGTCGTCGTCCAGCCCGAACATCTCGGCCATGTCGTGCAGGGCGGCGCGCGAGACCTGCACCTCGATCGCCTGGGCGATGCCCTCCGGATAAGGCGCGGGAAGCCCGAGTGTCCGCACGCGCCAGCCGCTGGCGGTCAGCATGCCGGGCAGGATCTCCAGGTCGATCATGCCGATCAGGCGGTTCACGCCGCGGGCGTACGCGACTTCCAGCGAGGCCAGCCGGATCTCGGCCTGGCGCCGTCGCCCGGATTGTCCCCGGCAGTGCGGGGCTGCGAAATAGCGGCTGATCTCCCAGACGTCGGGACGATTGAGCGGCGGCTCGTCGTCGGCGACGAGGTGCGGGAAGATGTCTGTCAGCATCGAGCCGTCCCGGGCCGGGCGCATGCGCATCGAGCACCCCACGCGGCCGTCGTCGTCGAGGCTCAGGAGGTAGATGGTCTGGTCGTCATCGTACTGATCGTACTCGCCGCCGTCTTCCCGGACGGTCATGGCCGCCCAGCCGCGCTCCTCGACGAAGTGCACGCGGCGCAGCCGATGCATTTCCTCCAGCGCTTCGGTGTAGAGATGGCGGTTGGCCGCCGTCACGACGTGGATCATCGAACAACCCCTTACGAGAGGCGTGAACCTCCCGCGGGGGCGTCGGCTTGGGGAGTCGGCGGATCAGCCGACTTGACGGGCGCTCAATCGAAGTCGTCGGGATCGACGAGCCAGCCGCGGCGGGCGGCTTCGAGCACGCAGGGAATGGTGGCGAGATAGCCGAGCTTGGCCTTGGTCCGTTCCAGATGCGTCTTGGCCGTGCCGATGGAGATCTCGAGGATCGCGGCGGCCTCCGGGAGGCTCTTTCCACGGGCGAGCCATATCAGGACCTGGGTCTCGCGCCGGGTGAGGCCGGTGCGGGTCAGCCGGTCGTCTTCCAGCTCGGCGAGCTGCACCCCGGCGACGGCGAACATCGAACCACAGGCCTGCAGCACCGCGCGCGCCTGCTCGGAGACGTCGGCGGCCGGTCCGCTCATCACCACGGCGGAAACTTCGCCGTAGGCGCCATGGACCGGGACGATCAGCCCCTCCGCGCCGCCGCGGCGGGCGGTGGCGAAGAGCGCGCGCGCCTCCTGGCTGGTGGCGAGCGGCTCGACATCGGTCCAGGTGAACGCCCTCGTGGCGGAGAACACCGCCTTGAAGGTCGGGTCGATGCGCTGTCGGCCGCCCTCGATGTAGGCGTTGCGCGCAGCGATGTCGCCCAAGCCGAACAGCACGCGGGGACGGATCGGACGGCCGGGCTCGGCCATCAGGACGCAAGAGGTGTCCCGGAAGCCGAAGCCGCCGATGACCCCGGCGAACCGCGCCTCCAGCTCGGGAAGGCTCGCGATGGAACGGGCCTCGCGAAGGAAACCAAGGGCCTCGGAATACCGATCGGCCACGCCTCAGCTCTCCCGGGCCAGGCTCCGCGCGAGTTCCAGGACGGCGCGCCGGACGCCCGGCGACTTGATTTGCGCCAGGGCCTCCAGAAGAGGCGCGGCTTCGGGCTGGGTCAAGGGCTCGTGACCACCGCCTCGCTTGCCGCTGGCGCCGAGTTGCTCGACCTCGGCGACCAGATCCGAGACATGGCATCCGAGCGCATCGCAGATCCGGACCATGGTCGAGAAGCTGACGCGGTTGGTGCCGCGCTCATATTTCTGGATCTGCTGGAAGGAGACGCCGATGGCGTCGCCGAGACCGGATTGGCTCAGGCCCTTGGCGTGTCGTCGAAGCCGGATGGCCAGGCCCAGCGCCTGGTCGAGTCGATCAGGCCCTGAGTCGTCCATCGATGCCCCCCGGATTGTTTCCGACATGAAACCTCATCTAGCGGAAAACTATTAGCGACGCATCACCTAGGTTGCCGAAATCGTTCACAAAACGGGACCTATCGCACCTTACCCAAGGTGAGCCAAACGCTTCAGCGCCTGATGAACCAAGGGGCGCTGGCCACGGTGGATTTTCTTAAGCGCCAATTCCGACGGGAAGTAGGCCGCGCGATCAACTTCTGGAAATACTCTAAGACGTCCCGAGCCTCGCGGCCACTCCATCTCGAAGGTGTTGCTGCGCAAGGATGAGAGGTCGAGGTCGGCGGCCACCAGCCAGGCCACGATGAGCTTGCCGCCGGGCGTGAGACAGGGCTCGAGCGGCTGGGGCTCGCCCGTGACGGGCTGACCAAGCTCCTCCTCGAACTCGCGGGCCGCCGCAACCCAGGTTTCCTCTCCAGGGTCGACCAGCCCCTTGGGTATCGACCAAGCGGCCTCGTCCTTCTTCGCCCAGTAGGGGCCGCCGGGATGGACAAGCAGGAATTCCGGACCGTCGGGGCCCGGTCGATGGACGAGCACGCCCGCGCTGACTTCCCTGGCCATCCATGACAGCTTGGGCGCGGCGACCGCCGGCCGCAAGCGCGCCTGTCCTTCGCCGCCCACTGCCCCCCGGCCGCGAGGAACGCTGCGATGACCTCCAGACAGCCCAGACGGCGCGTGCGGACCCCGCCCCCGGGCGTCAGCTGGACGAAGCGGCTCGGACCGGGGCTCATCACCGGCGCGGCCGACGACGATCCGTCGGGCGTGGCGACCTACTCCCAGGCCGGCGCCCAGTTTGGCCCAAATCTGCTGTGGACGGTCATCCTCTGCTACCCGCTGATGGTCGCCGTACAGCTGATCAGCGCGCGCATCGGTCGGGTGACCGGGGCCGGGCTCGCGGCAAACATGGGCAGGGTGCTGCCGAAGGCGGTGGTGGGCGTGCTCGTCGGCCTGCTTTTCGTGGCCAACACGATCAACATCGGCGCCGACGTCGGCGCGATGGGCGCCGCGGCCAACCTGGTTTCCGGCTGGAACGCCAAGCTGTTGACGGTGGTCTTCACCGTGGCGTCCCTCCTCCTGCAGCTGTTCGTGCCCTACCACCGCTACGTCCACCTGCTGAAGTGGCTGACGCTGGCGCTCTTCGCCTACGTGGGTGTGATCTTCACGGTCCACATCGATTGGGCCGAGGTGCTGACCCGCACCTTCATTCCCAGGCTGCACCTGTCGGCCGCCGCGCTCACGACGATCGTGGCCGTCTTCGGCACGACCATCAGCCCCTATCTCTTCTTCTGGCAGAGTTCGGAGGAGGTGGAGGACCTGGAGGCGTCGGGCGAGCACGACCTGCGCCACAGCACGCGCGCCCAGGCCAAGCGCGAGCTCGAACGCATCCGCTGGGACACAGTCGTCGGGATGGCGTTCTCCGAGATCATCGCCTTCTTCATCATCCTGACGACCGCCGTCACCCTGCACGCTGCGGGCAAGACCGACATTCAGAGCTCGGAGCAGGCGGCGCTCGCCCTCAAACCGATCGCCGGACCGCTCGCGTTCTTCTTCTTCTCCAGCGGCATCATCGGCGCGGGCCTGCTGGCCGTGCCCGTGCTCGCCGGATCGTCCGCCTACGCGATCTCGGAAGCGTTCGAGTGGAAGCGCGGGCTGGAGCACGAGCCCTGGGAGGCCCCTGGGTTCTATGCGGTGATCGTGGGCGCGATGGTGCTGGCGCTGGGCGTGATCTTCTCGCCGCTGGATCCGATCAAGACGCTGTTCTGGAGCGCGGTGGTCAACGGCGTGATCGCCGTGCCGATCATGGCGGGCATGATGATCGTTGGCTCGCGGCCCCGCGAGATGGGCCGCTATGTCGCTTCCCACACCCTGCGCGGCTTGGGCTGGGCGGCGACCGCCATCATGGCCGCCGCGGCGATCGCCATGTTCGTCGCCGGCCCAGGCAGCTGACGAGGGCCGCCCGACCGCAGTCGCCGGCCGCATCGGTCCGCGGCTCAGCGGAACTTGGCTGCAGGGCGGGAACCCGCGGGCGGCCTAGCTGTTAGTCAGCGTCAGCATGGAGAGGAGAGCCATGACATCGCTGAAGCGCTCGGTTCGTCAGAGGGCGCCCTTCACCGTCGTGAAGG
>JAGWSE010000338.1 GCA_028869395.1 Alphaproteobacteria bacterium
CGCGGTGGCGCTGTCGGTGGGCTAAAGCAGGCCGCGCGACTCCAGGGCCGGCTTCAGGGCGGCCGGGTCGGTGAAGTGGTGGACGTCGAAGCCGGCGGCGCGGGCGCCTTCGATGTTCCGGGCGCTGTCGTCGATCAGCAGCAGCTCGGAGGGGGCGTAGCCGAAGCGCTCGCAGGCCAGCGCGAAGATCGCGGGGTCGGGCTTTAGCAGGCCTTCGAGGCCGGAAGCGACGTAGGCCTCCAGGCGGCCGAACGCGGGGCTCATCGCGAGCGTGCCCTGAAGCGTCTCGGCCGAGATATTCGAGAGGCCGAACTGCGGCACGCCGCGCCGGTGGAGGGATTCGATGGCGGCCTCGGTCTCGGGGATCGGGCCGGAGAACATCTCCCACCAGCGGTCGCGCCAGGCCCAGATCGCCTCGGCGTGGTCGGGATCCCGCGCGGCGAGGCGCGCGCAGTTCTCGGTGAAGGTGATCGCGCCGCGGTCGGTCTCGATGTGCCAGGCGCCCGTGCAGATCTCCTTCAGGAACCGGTCACGCTCGACCGGATCGGGGAAGATCTTTGAATAGAGCGTGCGCGCGTCCCAGCGGACGATGACGTTGCCGAAGTCCCAGACAATCGCTTTCGGGGCGACGGCCTTCGTCGGCAAGGCTCTCAGCCCTGCTTGGCCTTATAGCGCGGGTCGGTCTTGTTGATGATGTAGACCCGGCCCTTGCGGCGCACGAGCTTGCAGTCGCGGTGACGCGTCTTGAGCGACTTGAGCGAGCTTCTGACCTTCATGTCCGTGCTTCGTCTGGTTACGGGCCAACGGGGCCAAGCTTTTCCAAAGAATGGCCGGGCGCCAACAGAGCGCGCGCATATACGGGGCGGAGCCTTGCGAGTCAACGCACGAGGCTGCGCCAGCAGGCGCCATTGAGACGCCACAGGGCGGGCCCTAGACTCCGAATCAGATGCGTCGCCGCCACCTCGCCCTGCTCCTCACGCTCGCGGCCACGGGTTGCGCCAGCCCCTACCAGCCGCCGGCCCCGCCGCCCGCCACGCCCGCGCCGCCGCCCGCCAAAGCGGCCTCGCCCGCGCCGCGGCTGCCGGTCAGGCCGCCCACCGCCTCGGGCGACATGGTCTTCGACACCTGGGCGGCCGAGTTCTATCCGCGCGCCCTGGCCGCCGGCATCTCCCCCGCCGTGCTGGACCGCGAGTTCGCGGGCCTGACGCCCGATCCGCGGGTCGAGGCGCTGGACAGCCGCCAGCCGGAGTTCTCCAAGCCCGTCGGAACCTACATCCAGGCGGTGGTGACGCCTGGCCGCGCCGCGATCGGCGAGCGCAAGATGGCCCAGGCGCCCGAGCTCGACTTCATCGCCCTGTCCTACGGCGTGCCCAAGGAGATCCTGATGGGGATCTGGGCCATGGAGAGCGGCTATGGCCGCATCCAGGGCGACTTCGACGTGATCCGCTCCATGGCGACCCTGGCCGCCCAGGGCCGGCGGCGGGCATTCGCCGAGCACGAGCTGATCGCGGCGCTGAAGATCATCCAGTCGGGCGAGTGGCCGAGGAGCCAGCTCTACGGATCCTGGGCGGGGGCGATGGGCCAGACCCAGCTGATCCCCTCCAGCTTCCTGTCGACGGCGGTGGACGGCGACTTCGACGGCAAGCGCGACATCTGGAACTCGCCGGACGACGCGCTGGCCTCGGCGGCCAACCTGCTGGCCAAGGGCGGCTGGCAGGCCGGCCAGAGCTGGGCGCGGGAGGTGATCGTGCCGGCGGACTTCGACTGGAGCCTGTCGGAAGGCCCCAAGCTCACGCCGCTGGAGTGGGCGAAGATGGGCGTGGTCCGCGCCGACGGCCTGCCGTGGAACGACACCGACGCGAACCTGCCGGCCCAGCTCGCCGCGCCGGCGGGCGCCGAGGGGCCGGCGTTCCTGCTGTTCCCGAACCACTTCGTGATCCGCAAGTACAACAACAGCCTGGCCTATGCGCTGGCCGTGGGGCTGCTGGCCGACCGGTTCTCCGGCATGGGGCCGCTGGTGAAGCCCTGGCCGGTGGAGACGCCGCTGTCGATCGCCGACCGGCTGACCGCGCAGCGGGCGCTGAACGCGCTGGGCTACGACGTGGGCCAGCCCGACGGCATCGTGGGCACCAAGACTCGCGCGGGCCTGCGCGCGTGGCAGAAGAGCCAGGGGCTGACCGCCGACGGTTATCTCTCGATGGCGATGGTCCAGCGGCTGGCGGCCCAGGCGGAGCCCATGCCTGGGGGCGCGCCGGCGGCGGCCCCCGCCCAGACCGACCCGGCCCCGCCCGCGCAGGCGGCGCCTCAGCCGCCTTCCACGAACGAGGTCCCCTTGGCCTCCGGTCCGAACCAGGTGACCACCGCCAGCAGGACGGCCACGACGCCACAGACCACGGCGAGCGCGAAGCCGTAGTCGTTGCCGTGCGCCTCGGCGACGCGGGCCTGCAGATAGGCGTTGCCGGCCGCGAAGAAGTTGCCGAGCTGATAGGCGAAGCCCGGGAAGGTGCCGCGCGCATCGGGCGGCGACAACTCGTTGAGGTGAGCCGGCACCACGCCCCACGCGCCCTGCACCGCCACCTGGATCAGGAATGCGCCGGCGCCCAGCAGCAGCGCGGAGCCGCTGAAGGCCCACAGCGGGATGACCGGCAGGGCGAGCAGGGCGGCCAGCACGATGGCGCGCCGGCGCCCGATCCGCTCCGACAGCGGCCCGAAGATCAGGCCGCCGCAGATGGCCCCGAGGTTCAGCAGGATGGTCAGCACCGTGACCAGCCCCGCGCCGAAGCCGTGCTGGACGCGCAGGAAGGTCGGATAGAGGTCCTGGGTGCCGTGGCTGAAGAAGTTGAAGCAGGTCATCAGCACGACCACGTAGAGCAGCCGCCCCCAATGGCCCTTCAGCGCCTTGCCGAGGCCCGGGGGCTTGTGCTGCGCGGCGGCGGCGCGGCGCGCCTCCCAGGCCGGCGATTCCTGCACGTGGCGGCGCACGTAGAGAATGACCAACGCCGGCAGGACGCCGAGCCCCAGCATGACCCGCCAGCCGATGTGCGGCAGGAACAGGTTGGCGATCGCCGCCGCGAAGTAGCCGACCGGATAGCCTTCCTGCAGGATCCCCGAGACGAGACCTCGGCTCTTGGCCGGGATGGTCTCCAGGGCCAGGGAAGCGCCGATCCCCCACTCGCCGCCCATGGCGACCCCGAACAGGGTGCGCAGGATGAGCAGGGTGATCAGGTTGGGCGAGAAGGCCGAGGCCAGGGCCAGGACCGAATAGAGCGCCACGTCGAACATCAGGACCGGGCGGCGGCCGTAGCGGTCCGCGAGGCGGCCGAAGATCAGCGCGCCCACCGGCCGGGCCGCCAGGGTGAGCGTCAGCGCCACGCTGACCGAGGAGACCTTGGTGTGGAAGTCCGAGGCGACATCCTTGAGGATGAAGGTCAGCAGGAAGAAGTCGAAGGCGTCGAGCGACCAGCCCAGGAAGCTGGCGGTGAAGGCCGCGCGCTGGCGCTTGTCCAGCGCCCTCAAGTCGTCGACGATGACCATTCTTCCCCCATTTATTTGAGGCCGCTTTAGCCTGCATCGGCCAGCCGCTCCAGCACCGCGGCCCGCGCACACGCGGCATTAAGCATTAACCCCGATGCTTGGCGCCACCCGCGGGGGAGTTTGATGTTTCAGATTATCGGCATCGTGCTGCTGTTCGGCCTCGTGTTCGGCAGCTTCATCATCTCCGGCGGCAACATCGGGGTGATCATCAAGGCCGCGCCGCACGAGCTGATGGCCATCGGGGGCGCGGGCGTGGCGAGCTTCCTGATCGGCAACTCGATGCCGGTCATCAAGGCGACGGGCGGCGGCTTCGGCAAGGTGTTCAAGGGCCCGAAGTGGAAGCCCTCGGACTACCGCGACCTGCTCTCCCTGCTGTTCCTGCTGACCAAGACCATGAAGTCCAAGGGCGTGATCGCCCTGGAGAGCCACATTGAGAACCCCACCGAGAGCTCGATCTTCACCCGCTTCCCGACGGTGATGAAGGACCACTTCGCGGTCGACTTCATCTGCGACACGCTGCGCATGATGACCATGAACCTGGAGGATCCGCACCAGGTCGAGGACGCCATGGAGAAGCAGCTGGAGAAGCACCATCACGAGGCGCTGGCCCCCAGCCACGCCCTGCAGAGCCTGGCCGACGCGCTGCCGGCGCTGGGCATCGTGGCCGCGGTGCTGGGCGTCATCAAGACCATGGGCGCGATCACCGAGCCGCCGGAGATCCTGGGCTCGATGATCGGCGGCGCGCTGGTCGGCACCTTCCTGGGCGTGTTCCTGGCCTACGGCATGGTCGGGCCGATGGCCACGCGCATGCGCGAGGTGATCGAGGAGGAAGGCTCCTTCTACAAGATCATCCAGTCGGTGCTGGTGGCCCACCTGCACGGCAACGCCGCGCAGATCTCGGTGGAGATCGGCCGCGGCAACGTGCCCTCGCAGGCGCAGCCCAGCTTCCTCGAACTGGAAGAAGCCCTGTCCAACATCCCGAACGAGGCCTAGCGGCCTTGCCGCGCGGGCGATCGGGCGCATACTCGCCGGCCTGCGTCCTGGAGAAACCTCCGCACATGTCCGCCAAGATCCTTCGTCACGTGCTCATCGTCTCGGCCGCAGCGGGCGCGCTGGCGCTGGCGGGCTGCAGCAAGAAGAGCGACGACAGCGCCATCCAGGCGAGCCAGTCGGCCAACGCGACCGCGGCCACCGCGCAGTCTGCGCAGGACGCCGCGGCCGCGGCCGCAGCCGACGCCGCCAAGGCGGCCGCCGGCGACGACACCTCCGCCGGGGACGACCAGGGCCAGGCGTCGAATTCCACGACCACGACGACCACCACCACGACAAGCCAGGCGACCCAGTCGTCCAGCGGCCAGGCGCCCTCGCCGAAGTAGGGTGGCGCCGAGTCGAGAATCCGAGGGCCGCCGAAAGGGCGGCCTTCTTTGTTTCCGGAAGCGCCATGAGCGACGCGCCCCCGCCCCCGAC
>JAGWSE010000339.1 GCA_028869395.1 Alphaproteobacteria bacterium
CCACACCGACATCGAGCTGCTCGGCCGCTCGAACAATCCGGCGACCGTCTCGCTGGTTTCCAACGGCCAGCAGGTCCTGCTGAAGTTCACCAAGGACGACATGCCCAACCGGGCCTTCCTGCCGATCGAGATCGACAGGAAACCCTACTCCAACCTGCTGACGCGCATGGAAGACCCGAAGGTCGCGACCATGACGCTCAGCGACGATACGCTGGCGGCGCTGCGCAAGGGCGGCGCCCTGCTGATCGCCTGGCTGGAGGACGAGCCTGTAACCGCCTCGCTGGCCGGATCGCAGCAGGGCCTGACGGACTTGACGACCTGCGGGGCCCAGGTGGCGGCGCAGTACCAGGCCCAGCAGCAGGCCAAGGCCCAGGCCGAGCAGCGCGCCGAAGCCGAGGCGCGCGCCAGGCAGCTCGCTCAGGCGCAGCTCGCCGTCGTCGAAGCCCAGAAGAAGGCCGCCGACGCCGAAGCCAGGAAGGCGAGCGAGGAAGCCCGCCGCCAGAAGGCCGAAGCGGATGCTCTGCAGGCCCAGCAGCAGCAACAACAGCAGCAGGCGGACGCCGACGCCGCGCGCCAGCGCCAGGCCCAGGAAGAAGAGCAGCAGCGGGAATACCAGCGCGGCTATTATTCACGGCGTCCGAGCTATCCGCCGCCGGGCTATTACGACCCCTACCCGAACGACTAGCGCGGCGCGCTGGGCAGCATCCGGCGCAGCACCTGATCCTTGACCACGAAGTGGTGGTAGAGCGCGGCCAGGGCGTGCAGCGCCGCCAGCGCCACGATGGCGTAGCCGTTCCATTGGTGGACTTCGGCGATCAGGTGGTGGGTCGGCCGCGAGACCTTGTCCATCGGCGATGGGATCGGCACGCCGAAGAAGATCATGGACTCCCCGCCCGACCAGCGGAGCACGAAGCCGAGCACGGCCTCGCCCACCAGCATCAGGTAGAGCAGCCAGTGGACGCCCTTGGCCGCCAGCTCCTGCAGGCCCTCGGTCGCCGGCGGCATCTGGTGACCGGGGATCATGCGCCAGACGATGCGGGCGACGACCACGGCGCCCAGCAGGATGCCGAACGACATGTGCGCCACGATCATCAGGTGCCGCGTGGGCTTGGCGACGTCCTCCCACGTCAGCGCCAGCAGGAAGTTGGCGAGCACAAAGAAGACCGTGAGCCAGTGCAGGCTGCGCGCCACGGGGTCGTAGGCGGTCCGATCGTCACCGGCGGCGATGCGCGTCGCGGAGTTCACGGCGCGGCGGGCGGGTTGGTCCATGGTTCGCTCCTGTCGGCGAGGACAAACGGCTGAGGCGGCGTTTGGTTGGCGATAGCGGGGCTATGGCAAGGCCGAAACGACGATTCTGGCGATTTCGGCGAGCGTGGCATTGCGGTGGCTCAGGTCGGTGGTCGCACCCACCGTATAGGCGGCGATCACGATAGGGGCGCGTCCCGGCGGCCAGATCACGCCCACGTCGTTGGCGGCGCCGCGCTCGCCGGTGCCCGTCTTGTCGGCCACGCGCCAGGTCTTCCGCACAGCGGCGCGGAAGCGGTCGTCGCTGGTCCTGCAGCCCAGCATCCAATCGGTGAGGCGCTGGCGCGAAGCGGGCGAAAGCGTCGGCCCCAGCAGCAGCCTGCGCAGGTCCGCGGCCATCGCGTTCGGCGTCGTGGTGTCGCGCGGATCGCCGGGCAAGGCCTCGTTGAGGGCCGGCTCGCGACGGTCGAGCCGGCTCCTGGCGTCGCCGATGGCGCGGGCGTAGGCGGTCACCGCCGGCGGGCCACCCAGGGCGTCGAGGATCAGGTTGGCCGCGCCGTTGTCGCTCCACTGCAGCGCGGCGGCGCAGATGTCGCCGAGGGCCATCTCCTGGCCGACATGCTTGCCCGTGACCGGCGCCCAGCCGACCCGCTCGCCAGGCACGCGCATGCGCCGCGAGAGCGTCTCGCGGCCGGTGTCGACCCCGTGCAGGATCGCCGAGACGCCCAGCACCTTGAAGGTCGAGCACATCGGGAAGCGTTCGTCGGCCCGGTGGACGAGCCGCCAGCCGGAGCCGGTGTCGATCGCCGCCACGCCGATGCGCCCGCCGGACGCGCGTTCCAGCGCGCGGATCCGGTCGGCGGCCATGGGCGCGGCCCAGGCCGGCGCCGCCGCCCCCGCGGCGATGAGGGCGAGGGCTTGACGGCGGCTGGTCATGCGGCGCTAGGCCCGGCGCCCGGCCACGGAGGCGTTGGAGATCCCCAGCGCCTCGAGCGCGCCGCGGAGGATGCCCTCGGCGTCCAGCCCCGCCTGGGCGTACATCGCCTCCGGCTTGTCCTGGTCCTGGAAGATGTCGGGCAGGGTGAGCGTGCGCACCTTCAGGCCGCGGTCCAGCATCCCATGGCTGGCCAGAGCCTGCAGGACGAACGCGCCGAAGCCGCCCATCGCCCCTTCTTCCACGGTGATCAGGGCCTCGTGCTCGCGGGCGAGCCTCAGGATCAGGTCCAGGTCCAGCGGCTTGGCGAAGCGGGCGTCGGCGACGGTCGCTGAGAGGCCGCGCGCCGCCAGCATGTCGGCCGCCTTGAGGCTTTCGGCGAGCCGGGTGCCCAGCGACACGATCGCGACGGCGGTTCCCTCGCGGACGATGCGGCCCTTGCCGATCTCCAGCGGCTCGGCGAGTTCGGGAATCGCGACGCCCGTGCCCTCGCCGCGCGGATAGCGGAACGCCGAGGGCCGATCATCGATCGCCACGGCCGTGGAGACCATGCGCGCCAGTTCGGCCTCGTCAGCGGCGGCCATGACCACCATGCCGGGCAGCGCGCCCATGAAGCCGATGTCGAAGGAGCCGGCGTGCGTCGCCCCGTCCGCCCCCACCAGGCCCGCCCGGTCGATGGCGAAGCGCACGGGCAGCCGCTGGATGGCGACGTCGTGGACCACCTGGTCGTAGCCGCGCTGCAGGAAGGTGGAATAGATCGCCGCGAAGGGCTTCATCCCGTCCGCCGCGAGCCCCGCGGCGAAGGTGACCGCGTGCTGCTCGGCGATGCCGACGTCGAACACGCGGTCGGGGAAGCGCTCGGCGAACAGGTCGAGCCCGGCGCCCGACGGCATGGCCGCGGTGATCGCCACGATCTTCGGGTCCAGCTCGGCGTGCTTGACCAGCTCGCGGGCGAACACCTTGGTGTATTGCGGGGCTGCGGCCTGCGAAGGCTTCGCCTGCTTGCCGGTGACCACGTCGAACTTGACCACGCCGTGGTACTTGTCGGCCGCGTTCTCGGCCGGGGCGTAGCCGTGACCCTTCTGGGTGACGACGTGAACCAGCACGGGCCGATCGTCGATCTCGCGGACGTTCTTCAGCACGTGCACAAGGGCGTCCATGTCGTGGCCGTCGATCGGGCCCACGTAGTAGAAGCCCAGTTCCTCGAAGAAGGTCCCGCCGGTCACCATGCCGCGGGCGAACTCCTCGGCCTTGCGGGCCGCTTCCTGCATGGGCCGCGGGAGAACCTTGGCCACGGAGCGGCCGAGGTTTCGGAACGAGCGGTAGCCGCCGCCCGAGACCATGCGCGCCAGATAGGCGCTCATCCCGCCCACCGGGGGGGCGATCGACATGTCGTTGTCGTTCAGGATGACGGTCAGCTGCTTGGTGGTCTCGCAGGCGTTGTTCATCGCCTCGTAGGCCATGCCGGCGCTCATCGCGCCGTCGCCGATCACCGCCACCACCTTGTTGTCGCGCCCCTCGCGGTCGCGGGCCACGCAGAATCCGAGCGCGGCTGAGATCGAGGTCGAGGCATGCGCCGCGCCGAAGGGGTCGTATTCGCTCTCCGCGCGCTTCGTGAAGCCGGAAAGGCCGCCGCCCTGGCGCAGGGTGCGGATGCGCTCGCGCCGGCCGGTCAGGATCTTGTGGGGATAGGCCTGGTGGCCGACATCCCAGATCAGGATGTCCTTGGGCGTCTCGAACACATGGTGCAGCGCGACCGTCAGCTCGACCACGCCCAGGCCCGCGCCGAGGTGACCGCCGGTCTGGGAGACCGCGTCGACCGTCTCCGCGCGAAGCTCGTCGGCCAGCTCCTGGAGCCGGCCTTCGGGAAGCTTCCGCACGTCGGCGGGGGAATGGACGGTGTCGAGAAGCGGGGTGACGGGCGGCATGAGACTCAACAGAGAGGCGAGCACGCGGCTTAGTTGCGGCGCTCTAGCACGAAATCGACGCTGGCCCGTAAGAATTCGGCCTTCGCCCCGAACGGTTCAAGGTGGCTTTTGGTCTGTTTGGCGAGCACGCCCAGCCGCTCGCGCGCGGCCTCGACGCCCAGGAGGGTCACGAAGTTGGCCTTCCCCCTGGCCGCGTCCTTGCCGACCGCCTTGCCCAGCACCTTCGCATCGCCTCCGGCGTCGAGCAGGTCGTCAACGATCTGATAGGCCAGGCCCAGATCGTGGGCGAAGGCCATGAGCGCATGCCGCTCGCCCTCGCTGGCGCGGGCCATGATGAGCGGCAGCTCGAAGGCGGCGGCGATGAGCGCGCCGGTCTTCAGCCGCTGCATGCGGGCTACGCCGCCCAGATCCTCGCGCACGCCCAGGATGTCGATCATCTGGCCGCCGGCCATGCCCTTCGCGCCCGACGCCTGGGCGAGCTTCATCACCATCTCGGCGCGGATCGCCCCGTCCGGATGGGTGTCGGGATGGGCCAGGATCTCGAAGGCGGCGGTTTGCAGGGCGTCGCCCGCCAGCACCGCGGTCGCTTCGTCATAGGCCTTGTGCACGGTCGGCCGACCGCGGCGCATGTCATCGTCGTCCATGCACGGCAGATCGTCGTGGACGAGGCTGTAGGCCTGGATGCACTCGAGCGCGCAGGCGCTCCTCAGGACGGAGCGTTCCGGCAATTCGAACATCTTGCCGGTCTCCAGCGCGAAGAAGGTGCGAAGCCGCTTGCCGGGCCCGAGCGCGGCGTAGCGCATCGCCTCGGTCAGGCGCGATTCGGGGCCTTCCGCCCGCGGCAGGAGCTCGTCCAGCGCGACCGTAACCAGGTCGGCGGCCTCGGCGATGCGCTGGCCCAGGCCCTGCATCAGCTGAACTCGGCGGGTTCGACCCCCGGCGCGCCCCCGGCGCCCACCACGATCTTCTCGACGCGCAGCCGGGCCTGCTCGAGCCGCTGCTCGCAATGGGCCTTCAGCGCCGCGCCGCGCTCGTAGAGTCGGATCGAATCCTCCAGCGGAGCCTGGCCGGATTCCAGGCGCGCCACGATCTGCTCGAGCTCGGCAAGCGCCTGCTCGAAGCTCATGGCGGCGATGTCGGCCGGCTCGGACATTCGGCTCCTCCCGCCCGTTCCTTAGAGCCGCTCGAAGCGGCGCGTCGACCAGTATTTGTAGCCTTCGCTCGAAACCAGCTTCCACCCTCGTTTGCGAAGCGCGCGGCCGATCATGAAGTTGAAGAAGCCGTGCGCCAGCACGAGCACGTCCTCGCCGCGGGTGGCGTACTCGATCAGCAGATCGGCGGCCGCGTCGGCCCTTGCTTCGGCGGCGCGGCGCGTCTCCTGGCCCTCGTGATGGTTGAAGAACCACCACCAGACCCGCGCCAGGAACCCCCAGATGGTGGGCGAGAACCTGATCCATCGGGGCCACGGCGGCGGCGGCAGGGGCGCCTCCACCAGCACCTCGTGCGGCACGACCTTGCGGCCGCCCGCCAGCGCATTGGCGCTTTCGATCGAGCGCAGGCGCGTGGACGAAAGGAGCGTCCCCGCCCTTTCGACGAATTGCAGGAGAGCCGGCGGCGGGGTCTGGCCGGGCAGGATGCCGAGCACCTCGTAGCGCGCCCAGAAGTCGCGGTACTCGGCGGCCGAAAGCCTGACCTTGCGCGAGAGCGCCGGTTCGCCGTGCCGGGCCAGGACGATCGCGCCTGCGCGCTGGCGCACGGGCGCGCCCGGGTTGTCCGCGGTCAAGGCGCTGGCCATTCGATCCGGACGGATTCGGCCCAGCAGCGCACCTGTCTCAGCCCCTGTTCCTCAGCCCAGCCCCAGGGCTCTCACGTGCGCAAGCGCCGAAGAACCCAGAGCTTCAAGGTCGTAGCCGCCCTCAAGCGAGGACACAACCCGACCTTTGGCGTGCCGGCGGGCGAGGTCCATCAGCGCCCGCGTCGCCCAGGCGAAGTCCTCGGCCTCCAGCGACTGCCCCGCCTCGCCGATCGGGTCGCGGGCGTGGGCATCGAATCCGGCCGAGACCATGACGAGGTCCGGACGGAAGGCGTCGATCCTGGGCATCAGGCTTTCGAACGCCTGCCGCCAGGCCTCGCGCGAGGCGCCGGGCGGAACGACGGCGTTGGCGATGTTGTCGGAGACGGGTTCGTCCGGATGGCCGCTTCCGGGCCACATGGGCCACTGCTGGATGGAGGCCAGGAACAGACCTTCCTGCCCGTCGAAGGCGGCCTGGGTGCCGTTGCCGTGATGGATGTCGAAATCGACGACCGCGACCCGCTTGAGCCCCGCCGCCTGGGCGGCCTTCGCCCCCACGGCCACGTTGGAGAAGATGCAGAACCCCATCGGCGTGGCGGGTTCGGCGTGATGGCCTGGCGGGCGGACGGCGCAGAAAGCCTGCTCGGCGCGCCCGGCGGCCACGTCGCGGACGGCGGCCACCACCGCGCCGGCGGCGCGGCGCGCCGCGTTCAGGCTTCCGGGCGACATGTAGGTGTCGGCGTCGAGCTCGCGGATTCCGGTGGCGGGCGACGCCCGCTCGATCGCGGCCACATAGGCTTGCGGGTGCACGCGGGCGAGATCGGCGGCCTCCACCAGCGGCGCCTCGCGCGGCAGGATGTCGAGGGTGGCGTCGCTCAGGGCGTCGGTGACCGCCCGCAGCCGTTCGGGCCGTTCCGGATGCCAGTCGCCCGGGCGGTGGTCGAGCATGTCGGAATGCGTGTAGAGGGCGACGGTCATTGTTCACTCTAACGCGTAAGCGCCCCCGATGTCTGAAGCCGTGATCCGCCGCGCAAGCCCCTGCGACGCCGAAGCTCTGGCGGCGATCGGGGCGGCCACGTTCACTCAGACGTTCGGCCACCTCTATCCGGCCGCCGACCTCGACGCGTTCCTGGCCGAGGCCTACGGGATCGAGCGCACGCGCGCGGACCTGGCCGATCCGGCGAAGGCCGCCTGGCTGGTGGAGGTCGGCGGCGAGGTCGTAGGCTACGCCCAGGCCGGACGCTGCGGCCTGCCCCACCCGGAGGTCACCCCGGCTTCGGGCGAGCTCAAGCGCATCTACTTCCTGAAGGCGGCGCAGGGTCTCGGCGTGGGTGGGCGGCTTTTCGCGGAGGTCATGGCCTGGTTGCAGCAGAACGGGCCCCGCGACGTGTGGATCGGCGTCTGGAGCGAGAATCACGGCGCCCAGCGCTTCTACGCCCGCCATGGCTTCGAGAAGGTCGGCGAGTACGGCTTCCGGGTCGGCGCCACGGTCGACCACGAGTTCATCCTGCGCCGCAGCGCCGAGGCCTTCGCCGGGGCGGATCGGGACCGCGCGGCTGCGGCCGATCGCGGCTGAGGGTCGTCGCGCGGAGGAACATTGCGGCGAATTAACGCGGCGGGGCCTTGGCCCGGGCGGCGGCTTTTGGGACCTTTCCCGCAGGGGCCAGAGCGAGGCGCCATGCTGAGGATCGGTTATCTTCGACTGCAGGATCTGGGAGACGGCGACGCCGCTGTTCTTCACGAACTGGGCTGCCACGTGGTCTGCGCCGAGGAGAGCCCGGACGGCGGCCCCCAGCCGGTGCTCGCCTCCATCGTGGAGTTCATCGGCGATGGCGACCAGCTGGTGGCGCCGAACCTGGCCCATCTCGGCCAGGACGCCCGCAGCATGCTCGAGCTGATCGAGCGTCTGGACCGCCGCGGCGCGAGCCTGCTGGCCGCCGCGCCGCGCGTCGCCAGCGCGGGAGAGGAAGGCCGCACGCTGCGCGCCGTGCTGCAGGCGCTCGCCGCGCTCGAACCGGCCGAGCCGACAGACCCCGTCCGCCGCAACGGCCGGGCGCCGGCCCATGAGATCCGCGCGCTGCAGCAGGCTGGCGTCGGCCCGGTTGAGATCGCCCGCAGGCTGGGCGTCTCGCGCATGACGGTGTGGCGCAAGCTGCGGGCGCCGGACGCCTGATCCGCTAGCCCGCCATCCGCCAGCAGGCCGGCACGCTCAGGATCGGGGCGGTGTCGAAGCCGATCGCGACGCTGAACAACAGGCCGGTGAGGACCCCGCAGAGCGCCAGGAACCGGGTGCGGCCCTCGCCGACATCCAGAGCGCCGCCTTCCTTCTCCTTCCGTGACCGGCGCCAGCTTCCCAGCGCGACGAACAATCCGCCCAGCGCCAGGGCCAGGCAGGCGACATTGATAACCAGCAGGATCAGGTGCTCGGCAGACCAGCCTGGCGGCGGACTGGTCAGACGCGGCTCGCTGCTCGGATAGCAGGCATAGCTCGAAAGCCCGTAGCCGAGCAGCAGCTGGGCGACCCATCCGGCGGGACCGGCCGCCAGCGCGAAGAGGAGGACCCAGACCTTCACCGCGCCGCGGTGCGGCGACGGATGCTCCTGGGGAAACGCCGAGCTCATCGGATCACCACATCAGGTATGGGCTGACATAGAAGGTGAAGAAGACCGCCAGCCATACGGCGTCGACGAAGTGCCAGTAGATGGAGGCGATGCTGACCGGCGCGTGGCGGCGCTGGTTGAAGTAGCCCAGGGCCGACCAGATCCACACCGCGCTGAGGATCGCCACGCCGGCGATCACGTGGGCCATGTGGAAGCCGGTCACCGTGAAGAACAGCGAGCCGTAGGAGCCGCTGGTCGGGCCAAACCCCTTCGCCTTCCACTCGAACATCTGGACGATCAGGAAGATGACGCCGAGCAAGATGCCGGCGCCCAGGCCTGTGAGGTGCTGGCCCTTGCGGCCCTTCTTGACGCCCTCTTCGCCCCACCACACGGCCACGCTGGAGGCCAGCAGGATGATGGTGTTCGGCCCCGAGAGCTTCATCGAGGGATGCGGGTTCGGCGCGAACGCCTTCCCGCGCTGCACGGCGATGTAATAGTAGCTGAACAGCAGGTAGGCGAAGAGCGAGGCCTCGGTGGCGATGAGGCAGAGCATGCCCCACCAGCCCACGCTGTTGCGCCGCCGTGCGCCGACCGGCAGGGGTGCGCCCTGGTAGACCGCCTCAGACATGGGCGGGCTCCGCCTCGGGCTCGTCGGCGTGCATCCGGCGCGGCCAGAACCACATGAGCAGCGCCAGGACCAGCAGCGCCCCGCCGGCTCCGCTCAGCCACCACCAGTGGCCGGCCGCGCCTGCAAAGATCCCGGTCAGGCCGACGGCGAGCAGGAAAGGCGCGGGGGTGTCGGCCGGCATCTCCAGGATGAGGTTGGGCTCGGCGTCCAGCGGGCTGGTGGCGATCGTCTCGCGGCCGCGGTCCAGCAGCAGGCCGTGGTCGATGCGCGAGCGCGCCGTCGATTCTCCGAGCGCGTCCTCCCAGAGCGGATGGCGGCTCGCCACGCTGGGGATGACGGCGAAGTTGTAGGGCGGCGGCGGCGAGGTCGTCGCCCACTCGAGGGTCGGCGCGCCCCAGGGATTGTCGCCGGCGATCCGGCCGCGCTTGAGGCTCACCGCGACGTTGATGAGGAGGAGCAGGACGCCGATCGCGAACAGGACCGCGCCCAGGCTGACCACCACGTTCGTGGCGGTCCAGCCCATGCCCTGCGGATAGGTGTAGACCCGCCGCGGCATGCCCATGACCCCCAGCAGGTGCATCGGCAGGAAGGCCACGTTGAAGCCGACGAACATGGTCCAGAAGTTCCACTTGCCCAGCCGCTCGTCGAGCATCCGGCCGGTGAACTTGGGGAACCAGTAGTAGAGGCCGCCGACCACCGGGAAGACGTTGATCCCGATCAGCACGTAATGGAGGTGGGCGACGACGAAGTAGGTGTCGGTGAGCTGCCAGTCGAGCGGCGCCGATGCGGTCATGAAGCCCGACACCCCGCCGATCACGAAGAGCACGATCATCCCGGCGAAGAACAGGAAGGGCGTGGTGATCCGGGGCCGCCCCGTCCAGATTGTGGCCGTCCAGGCGAACACCGCCACGGCGCTCGGGATGACGATGGCGATCGAGGCGCCGCTGAAGAAGGACAGGGCGAGGTTGGGCAAGCCCGTGGCGAACATGTGGTGCACCCACACGCCGAAGCCGAGCGCCATGGTGGTCACCGTGGCCAGGGCCACCGGCGTGTAGCCGACCAGCGGGCGGCGGCAGAAGGTCGGAAGGCCGTCCGAGACCATGCCCATCGCGGGCAGCACGACGACGTAGACCCACGGGTGTCCGAACATCCAGAAGAGGTGCTGCCACAAGAGAGGCTGGCCCTGGTTGGCGTCGTAGAAGTGGGTGCCGAACTGCCGGTCCATCCACAGCAGGAAGAACGCCAGGCTGACGCTCGGGACCGCCAGAATGTTGCCGACCGACGCCGTCAGCGTGCCCCAGGTCAGGATCGGCACGCGGTTGATCGACATGCCGGGGCAGCGGGTGCGCAGGAAGGTGACGACGAAATTGGCCGATCCCACCGTCGTCGAGATGCCCAGCAGGATCAGGCCCAGCGCGTAGATGTCGATGTTGAAGGCCGGGTTGTACTCGCGCGAGGCGTAGGGGACGTAGTTGAACCAGCCGTCGTCCGGTCCGTGGCCCACCACGAAGCCCGCATAGAGGAAGACCGCCGCGGCCAGGTAGATCCAGTAGGACAGCGCGTTCAGCCGCGGGAACGCCATGTCGCGCGAGCCCAGCAGCAGCGGCCAGAGGTAGTTCGAGAACCCCGAGAGCACCGGCGAGGCGTAGAGGAAGATCATCGTCACGCCGTGCATCGTGAACAGCTGGTCGTACGCCTCCGGCGAGAGCAGCCGGCGCTCCGGGCCGGCGAGCTGGAGGCGCATGATCAGCGCCTCGATCCCGCCCACGATCAGCAGCGCGAACGCGGTCACGATGTAGCGCTTGCCGATCTCCTTGTGGTCGACGCTGGAGATCCAGCCGAGCAGGCCCGGCTTCTCCTCCCAGATCTCCTTCAGCCGGTCGCGCACGTCCTGCGTCAGGTCGGCCGTTTCCGGAACCCGGCTGTCTTCCCACGCGGTCATGACCGGCGCCTCATCTCAGGGTCTCCAGATAGGCCCGCAACGCCGCCAGCTGGACGGGCGCCACCTTGGTCGGCGGCATCAGCACGCCGGGCTTCATGGCTTGCGGATTTTCGATCCAGCCGGAGAGCGCGCCCACGGTGTTGGGAAGCAGCCCCGCGCCGATCGTTCGCCGGCTCATCAGGTGCGTCAGGTCGGGACCGACCACCCCGCCGGCCGGCGTGCCGCGGACCGTGTGGCAGGCGCCGCATTGTTGAACGAACACCTGCTCGCCCATGACCTGCTGAGGGGCGGCGGGCTGTGCCGCCGGCTGGCGCTGCTGGGCGGCCCAGGCCTGGAAGGCCGCTGGCGGGTCGGCGATTACGTACATCGCCATGTGCGCGTGCTGCTGGCCGCAATATTCCGTGCACTGGCCGCGGTAGACGCCGGGCTGGTCGGCCTGAAGCCAGGCGACGTTGGTGCGGCCCGGGATCGCGTCCGTCTTGCCGGTGAGCGTGGGGATCCAGAACGAATGGATCACGTCGGCGCCGGTCAGCTTGACCATCACCGGCTGTCCGACCGGGATGTGGATCTCGTTGGCGGTGGTGAAGGCGCGCGAGGGATCGTCGCCGGAGTAGGTCGCCTCCCACCACCACTGGTGGCCGGTGACCTGGATGGTGAGCGCGGGCTTGCTGGCCGGCGAATCGACCTCCGCCAGCACCGTGACGGTCCACACCAGCGATCCCAGCAGGGCCACCAGCGTCAGCGCCAGGCCGATGTAGATCCATTGCATGCCGCCCTCGCCGCGGACCGGCCTGAGGGCGGCTACCTCGCCCCGCCCCGCGCGGCGCAGGACGCCGGTCAGGACCAGGACCGTGACGATCACCACCACCGCGATGGAGATGATCGACAGGCCCCAGGCCAGGCCCGTCACCGGGTCGGCCCTGGGCCCGTAGGTATGCAGGAAGCCCATCGGCCAGTCTGGCGACATGCCCGTCGGGGCTCCGCCGTTGTGGAGCGGCTGGAGCATCGGTCAGCGCCGCCGTCCCTGCTGGGCGCCGATCAAGGCCTCGTGCGCCGTATCGGTCTGCACCTGGTCGGCGGGTTCGGGCCCGGTTGTCGAGGTCTGCGGTCCGCCCAGCGCCACCATCTGCGGCGTGGCCGGCGGCTGGGCGCCGCCGAGGCTCTCGATGTAGGCCACGAGCTTCCAGATCTGGTCGGGCGGCAGCTTCGCACCCCAGGCGGGCATCCCCTTTGGACGGCCGTCGTGGATGGAGTTGTAGATCTCCGCCGGGGTCCCGCCGTAGCGCCAGGCGGTGTCGTTCAGCGCCGGGCCTATGAGACCCGAGCCCTGCGAGCCATGGCAGTAGACGCAGTTCATGGCGCCGAACAGCCGCTTGCCGTCCTGGATCGCCTGGGCGTTCCCCTCGAAGGGATTGTTGATCTGCGAGGCGATGCTGGTCGGCTGGCCCGGGGGCGCGCCGAGCGGGATCTGATTCATGGTCGAGTCGGCCGGAATGCGGGCGGCCGCCGAGGGCGGAGTCGATCCGCCCTGCATCCGGTCGCAGCCTGCGAGGCCGAGGGTGGCGAGGGCGAGGGCGAGGGGCGCGATCTTCATGGCCATCGCCCTAGTCCGGCGTGCCGTAATGGCCGGCCGGCGCCCCGGAACCGGTCGTCGTCAGCATCCCCGCGCCGCTGCTCGGCGACTGGCCGTCGATCGAGAAGACGTAGAGCGTGCCACCGCGCGGCGGGAAGCCGTTCTTCTGGCCCATCACCTGGCTGGCCA
>JAGWSE010000340.1 GCA_028869395.1 Alphaproteobacteria bacterium
TCGCGACGCAGGGGACCTCCATGGTCTCCTGCCAGATGGTCAGGATCTCTGGCTCGGGATGTCCCCTGGCCTCCTTGGTCGTGGTCGGGAAGAAGGCGCCGAAGGCCACGTAGTCGGCGCCCGCCTCGGCCGCCTCCATGGCGAGGTGACGGCTGTCGTGGCAGGTGACGCCCACGATGCGGTCACGGCCCATCAGCCGACGGGCCTCGGCGTAGGGCGCATCCTCCTGGCCGATGTGGACGCCGTCGCAGCCGAGTCGGGCGGCGAGGTCCGGGCGGTCGTTCAGGATCAAGGCCACGTCCCGGCTCTGGGCGATCGGCAGGAGCGTGTCGACGGCGGCGGCGATCACCTCGTCGGGCGCGGGCTTGAGGCGCACCTGGAGCGCGGCGACGTCGCCGGCGTCGAGCGCGTGGGCGAGCACGTGTCCGAAGCCCGCGAGATCGTCGAGGCGGGGCGGCGTGATCAGGTAGAGGCGGCAGAGCGGCGGGGCCATGGGCGCCCTAGATCATCATCTGAGCAGGGCCTTCAAGAGGTAGGCTGCGCCGGCGGTGGCGAATGCGCTGCCGAAAGCGAGGCTCCAGAACCAGGCGAGCCGCTTCCAAAGCGGCCGACGGGGCGCGTCGGTCTCGGGCGGCGGCTCAATGATAGAGCTGAGCATCCGCCCCCACCTTGCCGCGGAAGATCCAGTAGACCCAGAGGCTGTAGCCGATGATCGCCGGCAGCAGGATCACCGCCCCGACCAGAAGCAAGGCCAGGGTGTTGTCCGGGTTGGCCGCCTGCCGGAAGGTCATGCCGTAGGGCACGATGTCCGGGAAGAAGCCGACGGCCAGGCCGAGATAGCCGGACGCGAAGACGAGGATCGTGCCGACGAACGGCCACAGGTGCGCGCCGCGGCGCAGCGACACCGCCACGATGGCGAGGCCGACGGCCCCCAGCAGGGGGATCGGCAGCTTCGGCGCGAGCTTCGCGATATCGAGCGCGCCGTCGCCCGCCACCCCCCAGCGCGCCGCGATGGCGGGATGGACCAGCAGGGTAGCCACGCTGACGACGACCAGCAGGACGGCGACGGCCGCGGCGGCGGTCCAGGCCCAGGCGCGGGCGCGGGCGTGCAGGGCGCCTTCCGTGCGCCAGACGAGCCAGGTCGCGCCAAGCAGCGCGTAACCGGCGACCAGGCCCACCGCCACGATCAGCGAATAGGCGCTGAACCAGTCGAAGGGCCCGCCCGCGAAGGCCGTCCCGCTGAGCTTCACGCCCTGGATGAAGCCGCCGAGCACCAGGCCTTGGGCGAAGGTGGCGACCAGCGAGCCGAGCGAGAACGCCGCCGTCCAGAACCGCTTGCCGGCGCGCCGGCCCCGCAGGCGGAACTCGAAGGCCACGCCGCGGAAGATCAGCGCCATCAGCATCAGGAGGATCGGCACGTAGAGCGCCGGGAACAGCGCCGAATAGGCCAGCGGGAAGGCCGCGAAGAGGCCGCCGCCGCCCAGCACCAGCCAGGTTTCGTTGCCGTCCCAGACGGGGGCGACCGTGTCCATCATCACGGTCCGCTGTTCGGGCGTCTCGGCGAATGGGAAGAGGATGCCGATGCCCAGGTCGAAGCCGTCCAGCAGGACGTACATCATCACCCCGATGGCGATTATCCCGGCCCAGACCAGCGGCAGATCGAGGCTCATGGCTCGACCTCGTCAGGCTGGTCGGGCGCGGCGCCCAGGGCGTAGCCGGGCGGGCGTCCGCGGACCGGCGGCTCGGTGTCAGAAGCCGCCGTGGGCTTCGGACCCTCGGCGATCAGCCGGAAGATGTAGACCACGCCGACCGTGAAAATGATCCCGTAGACCACGATGAAGGCGAGCAGAGAGACCGAGACCTGCCCTGCGCCCACGGGCGAGACCGCCTGGTCGGTGCGCAGAACGCCATAGATGACATAGGGCTGGCGGCCGACCTCGGCGACGATCCAGCCGGCGATCACCGACACGAAGCCGGCGGGGCCCATGATCACCGCCGAGCGCAGGAACGGCCGCGTCCGCTCCAGCGCGCCCCGCCAGATCAGGAACACGCCCCAGACACCCAGTGCGATCATCGCGAGGCCCAGCCCCACCATCACGCGGAAGGCCCAGAAGACGATGAACACCGGCGGCCGGTCCTGCGGCGGGAAGGCCTTCAGGCCCTTGATGAACGCGCCGGTCGAACCCGCGGCGATCCAGCTGCCGAGCTTGGGCGCCTCGACCACGAGGTGGTTCTTCTCCTGCGCGCGGTCGGGCCAGGCGACCACATGGAAGGGCTGGTCCGTGCGGCTTTCCCAGAAGGCCTCGATGGCGGCGAGCTTGGCGGGCTGGACGGTCAGCACCTGCTTGCCCGACAGGTCGCCGGCGATCAGCTGCAGGGGCGCGACGATGGCGAACATGCCGATGGCCATCTTCAGCGCGATGGCCGACTCCTCCTCGGCGGGGTCCCGCAGAAGCCGCCAGGCCGAGGCCGCGCCGACCGTCAGCGCGGTGGTGAGATAGGCGGCCAGCACCATGTGCAGGAAGCGGAACGGGAAGGTCGGCGAGAAGATCACCCGCCACCAGTCGACCGCCCTCAGCGCGCCGTCGGGCAGTCGGGTGAAGCCGGCGGGGTCCTGCATCCAGCTGTTCGCGGAGATGATCCAGAAGGCCGAGAGCAGGGTCCCGGCGGCGACCAGGGCGGTGGCCGTGAAGTGCAGGCCCGGCCCGACCTTCCTCCAGCCGAACAGCATCACGCCCAGGAAGCTGGCCTCCAGGAAGAAGGCGGTGAGCACCTCGAAGGCGAGCAGGGGCCCGATCACCGGGGACGCTGCGGCGGCGAAGACGCTCCAGTTGGTGCCGAACTGGTAGGACATCACCACCCCGGAGACGACGCCCATCCCGAAGGACAGGGCGAAGATCTTGATCCAGAACATGTAGAGGTTGCGGAACGCCGGCTTCTTCGCGAGCAGCCACAGGCCTTCCAGCACGGCGAGATAGCTCGCCAGGCCGATGGTGAACGCCGGGAAGATGATGTGCCACGCGATCGTGAAAGCGAACTGGATGCGCGACAGCAGCAGCGCGTCGAAATCCATGGGCGCCTCGATGCGCGCGGGCGGACCGCGCGGCTTACTCAAAAGCTAAAGCCGCAAGTTCGGTCGCGAAAGGTGCGACAGACCGCCGCACCCGCCAAAGCTGAGCCGGAACAGAACTGCGGGTCCGGGGATTTCCCGCATCATGCGAGGGGAGTCGCGGGAGCCTGCCACATGAAAGCCGGTGGAGCCGTGCGGGGCGCGCTGGACAGCGTCGCCAACAGCCGGGGCCGTTCGATGCGGCACGTGCTGATCGGCGTCGGCGTCACGGCCGGCGCGGTGGTCGCCTCGGCGCTGATCGCGCGGCGCAATGCGCCCACGCTCGACAACCCCGAGGTCTATTCGGACTTCCAGGAGCTCAGGAAGCCGAAGATCCAGCCGCCGAAGGCCGTCTTCTCGCTGGTGTGGCCGCCGTTGTTCCTGGCGCTCACCCTATCGGGCGTGCGGATCTGGAACGCGCCCAGGAGCGCGGCGCGCAGCCAGGCGCTGACGCTTTGGGCCTTCGTGCAGGGGCTGAACGCGCTCTGGATGGCGTTGGGGCCCAAACGGCTGGGCGGGCAACTCGCCACGGCCACCGCCGCGCTCGGCACCGCGGGCGCCTATGCCTGGCGCGCCCGCAAGGTGGATGCGCCGGCGGCCAACATGGTCGCCCCCTATGTGGGCTGGATCGGCTTCGCCAATGTGCTGACCGAGGAGCTGTGGCGGAAGAACCCGCCGAAGCCGACGATCCACTGAGTCTCTAGCGTTCCGGCGCGTCCGGGTCGTACGGCTCGTCGTAGCCGTGGTTCGCCGAATAGAAGGCGAGCCACATCAGGAAGCCGGTCAGCGCGCCGGTGATGATCGCTCCGCCGGCCACATAGGGCCAGATGGGCCCAAGGCTGCGCCATCCCCCGCCGATCTTCGAGGCGTAGAAGAAGGCCCAGCCGGCGAACACCGCGAAGCCCGCGAGGCCGAGGAAGGTCAAACCCAGGACGACGGCGTGCTTGCGCATGACGGCAAGACCAATCTGGATCCGGCCCGCCAAGTTCCGAAGCCTGTCTATTCGGCCGCGTGGCGCGTGATGCCGATCTTCGGCGCAAGCTCGCCGGCCGCGTAGCGCTTGGCCATGGCGGACATCGGGATCGGCTTGATCTTGCCGGCCCAGCCGGCCGTGCCGAACTCCTCGAACCGCTGCTTGCAGACCGCGCGCATCGCGTCCATCGCCGGCTTCAGGTACTTGCGCGGATCGAACTCGCCCGGGTGCTCGGCGAACACCTTGCGGATCGCGCCGGTCATGGCCATCCGGTTGTCGGTATCGATGTTGATCTTGCGCACGCCGTGCTTGATGCCGCGCTGGATCTCCTCGACCGGAACGCCCCAGGTCTGGGGCATCTCGCCGCCGTACTTGTTGATCACGTCCTGCAGATCCTGCGGCACCGACGAGGAGCCGTGCATGACGAGGTGGGTGTTCGGCAGCCGGCGGTGGATCTCCTCGATCACGTTCATCGCCAGGACTTCGCCGTCGGGCTTGCGGGTGAACTTGTAGGCGCCGTGGCTTGTGCCCATGGCGATGGCCAGCGCGTCGACCTCGGTCGCCTTGACGAACTCCACCGCCTGGTCGGGGTCGGTCAGCAGCTTCTCGCGGTCGAGCTTGCCCTCGAAGCCGTGGCCGTCCTCCTTCTCGCCCATGCCGGTCTCGAGGCTGCCGAGCACGCCGAGTTCGCCCTCGACCGAGGCGCCGACCCAGTGGGCCATGTCCACGACATTGCGGGTGACCCGGACGTTGTAGTCGTAGTCGGCCGGCGTCTTCGCGTCGGGCATCAGCGAGCCGTCCATCATCACGGAGGTGAAGCCGTACTGGATGGCGGTGGCGCAGGTCGCCTCGTTGTTCCCGTGGTCCTGGTGCATGCAGATCGGGATGTTCGGGTACATCTCCGCCAGCGCGTCGATCAGGTGCTTCAGGACGATGTCGTTGGCGTAGGCGCGGGCGCCGCGCGAGGCCTGGATGATCACCGGCGCGTCGCAGGCGTCGGCGGCCTCCAGGATGGCGAGGCCCTGCTCCATGTTGTTGATGTTGAAGGCCGGCACGCCGTAGCCGTGCTCGGCGGCGTGATCCAGCAGTTGCCTCAGCGTGATGCGGGCCATTCCGCGGTTTCCTCGTCTACCGGCTGAGCGCCGCCACCCCGGGCAGCGTCTTGCCTTCCATCCATTCCAAGAACGCGCCACCGGCGGTCGAGACGAAGGTGAAATCCTTCGCGACCCCGGCCGCATTGAGGGCTGCTACCGTATCACCGCCGCCGGCCACCGCCACCAGCTTGCCGGAGGTGGTCAGCCGCGCGGCTTCCTGCGAAGCTTGAACGGTCGATTTGTCAAAGGGTTGCACCTCGAA
>JAGWSE010000341.1 GCA_028869395.1 Alphaproteobacteria bacterium
CATGGACGATCCGCAGATGGAAGCCGAGGGCTCCGCCGAGAAGACCGTCGGCAAGATGCAGAAGGGCGTCGGCGACGTGAAGAACGCCGCCCGCAACGCGCTGAAGCACTAGCCGCACGGCCATCGGGACCAGGGGCCGCGGCCAGCGCCGCGGCCCTTTGCGCGTCTGGCGTCCGGCGGGCGGCTGCGGCTAAGCTCTGGCCATCCGTTTGGGGGTCCAGTTCATGCGTTTGAAGATCATCCTCGCGGCCGCATCGGCCGCCGTCGCCGGCGCGGCGCACGCGCAGCCCGTCCCGCTCATTCCCTACGCCTCCGGCGCCGAGGCCGAGGCCGCCATGCGGGCGGGACGCATCACCTCCGAGGCCCTGGTGCGCGCCGACCTCGCGCGCATCCAGGAGATCGACAAGGCGGGGCCGAAGCTCAATAGCGTCATCGCCGTCAATCCGCAGGCGATCGCCGAGGCCCGCGCCGCCGACGCCGAGCGCCGCGCCGGCCATGTCGCCTCGCCGCTCCTGGGCCTGCCCGTCCTGATCAAGGACAACATCGAGGCCCGCGGCATGGCCACAACCGCCGGCTCGCTCGCGCTGAAGGACAATGTGACCGACCGGGATGCGCCCCTTGTCGCCCGCCTCAGGGCCGCGGGCGCGGTGATCCTGGGCAAGACCAACCTTTCGGAATGGGCCAACTTCCGCTCCGACCACTCGGTCTCAGGCTGGAGCGCGGTGGGCGGTCTGGTCCGCAACCCGCACGAGCTTGACCGGACCGCCTGCGGCTCCAGCGCCGGAACCGGCGCGGCCGTGGCCGCCGGCCTCGCTTCCCTGGGCGTCGGCACCGAGACCGATGGGTCGATCACCTGCCCCTCAACGATGAACGGAATCGTCGGGCTGAAGCCGACGGTCGGCCTGGTCTCGCGCCGCTACATCGTGCCGATCTCGCCGGAGCAGGACACCGCGGGCCCGATGACCCGCACGGTGGAGGATGCGGCCGCCATGCTGAGCGTCATGGCGGGCTCCGATCCGGGCGATCCGGCCACCCAGGGGGCCGATGCGCACAAGAGCGACTATCTGGCGCGCCTGAAGCCGAACGCCCTGCAGGGCGTGCGCGTCGGTGTCTTGCACGAGGTGGTCCGCGGCTCGCCGGGAACCGAGGTCGCCTTCGAGGCCGCGCAGGCGGCCCTGAAGCGGGCCGGCGCCATCCTCGTCGACGTGAAGCTGCCGCCCGAATCCGTCCTGAACGAGATCGGCCGCGACGAGGGCGAGGCCCTCGAGTCCGAGTTCAAGGCCGCCATCGACAGCTATCTGGCGAGCACCCCGCCGGCCGTGAAGACCCGCAGCCTCGAGGCGCTGATCGCCTTCGACAAGGCCGAGCCGCGCGAGATGGCGCTGTTCGGGCAGGAACTCTTCGAGGCCTCGGCCAAGGCGCCTCCGGTGACCGATCCCGCCTACATCGCCAGGCGCGCCCGCATCCGGGCGCTCGCCCGCGCCGCGATCGACAAGATGCTGGCCGACAACCAGGTCCAGGTGCTGGTCTCGCCCACCGGCGGGCCGGCCTCGGTCGTCGATCCGGTGAACGGCGGACGCTTCTTCGGCTCGCCCACCACCCTGCCCGCGGTCTCGGGCTATCCGCACCTGACCGTGCCCATGGGGGCGGTGAAGGGCCTCCCGGTGGGCCTGTCGTTCGTCGGGACGGCGTGGTCCGAGGCCAGGCTCCTCGCCTACGGCTACGCCTTCGAGCAGCAGACGCACGCGCGCCGCGATCCGGGATTCGTCCCGACCGTGGGGGCGCGCCCTGAAATCGTCGCCGCCTACGACCCGCGTTAGATCAACGCCGGCCCACCGTCCCGCGGCAACCCGGGGGGCTTGCCGCAAGCTCCCCGAAGGCCAATCTCGAGGTTCCGGCGAGACAGGCTGTCGCAAATTCGACGCAAGGTGGTGACGCTCTCCGCTCAAGGCTGCTACCACCGTGCTGGTAGCGCGTTTCCGGGCCTATCCCGGTCAGTTTGAGGACAATCGCCCTGGCCAGACTCTGGAAACGGTCCTCCGCCCTCAGGCGCAAGCGCCCGTTCGGCGACGCGCAGGAGCGCGAGCGCACCAAGGCCCTGTTCCTGGCCGCTTCCTCGAGCGTCGAGAAGCGCAAGGCGCGGCGCGCGCTTGGCAAGGGCGCGCCGGGCACGGCCCGCCTCGTCCGCTTCGACCCCGCCCAGGCGACGCCGTTCGGCGGCGGCGACGAGACCGCCTTCCACCTGATCGACACCACCATGATGTTCGCGCCCCGCTCCGGCGGGGTGAAGCGCTACCTCACGGCCAAGCGCGCCTGGCTCGAAAAGCGCCGGCCGGACATCCGCCACACGCTCGTGGTGCCGGGCGCCCACACCCGCGCCGACGGCCCGGGGATCGTCACCGTCGCGGCCGCGCGCCTGCCGTTCGGCGACGGCTACCGCATGCCCGCGAGCGTCACCAAGTGGGAGACGGTGCTCAAGGTGCTGGCCCCCGACGTGATCGAGGCGGGCGACGTCTTCGTCCCCGGCCACGCCGCGCTGGAAGCCGGCGAGGCTCTGGGCGTGCCCGTCGTGGGCTTCTGCCACACCGACGCGGCCGCGCTAGCCGCCCTCCACCTGGGCGACTGGGCCGAGGCCCCGACCTTCAACTTCTGGGCCCAGGCCTATTCGCGCTTCGACCACGTGGTGGCCCCCTCATGGCATACCGCCTCGCGCCTCGCCGAAGCCGGCGTGGAGCGGGTGAGCGTCCATCCCCTGGGCGTCGACACCGACACCTTCCATCCGAGCCGCGGCGATCGCGCGCGCCTCCTGCGCAGGACGGGCCTTCCGGCCGACAGCCGCCTCCTCGTCTTCGCCGGCCGCCCGGCGCGCGAGAAGAACGTCGAGGCCATGGTCGCCGCCGTCGAGAAGCTCGGCGACCCCTACCGCCTGGTGCTGGTCGGGGCCGGCCACGGCCTGCCCCCCTCCGACCGGGTGGTGAGCCTCGATTTCGAGCGCGAGCCTGAGCGGCTGGCCGCTGTCGTCGCCTCCTGCGACGCCTTCCTGCACGCCAACGAGAACGAGGCGTTCGGGCTGGTGGTGATCGAGGCCATGGCCGCCGGGCTGCCGGTGATCGGGCCCAACAAGGGCGGCGTCGGCGAGCTCATCGACGAGACCGTCGGCCAGGCCGCCCGCACCTCGGATTCCAACGACCTGGCCGAGGCGATCGAGGCGCTCTTCGCGCGCGACGTCCACGCCATATCGGCCGCGGCCCGCGCTCGCGCCGTCACGCGCCACAGCTGGGACGCCACCTTCGAGGGGCTGACGAAGCTCTACGCCGACCTGATCGGCCGCACGCCGCGCCGCGAGCCGCTGGCCCTCACCGCCTGAGCCGCTAGCGCCCGCTCGGCAGGTCCTTGAAGGCCACGTCCTTGTCGACGCGGATGTCCTGCGGCAGGCCCAGCACCCGCTCGGCGATGATGTTCTTCAGGATCTCGTCGGCGCCGCCGGCGATCCGCAGGCCGGGCGCGGCCAGCAGCGAGCCGTGGAAGGCCGCGTGCAGCGGCGCGAGCTCCGGATCCGCGATCACCCCGTACTGGTCCAGCATCTCCACCGCGGTGTTCGCCAGGTCCTGCATCTGCAGCGCCGAGACCACCTTGCCGATCGAGCTTTCCGGTCCCGGCGTCTCGCCGCGCGAGAGCGCCGTGAGCGTGCGGTTGCGCGTGTGCTTCAGGCCTTCGGTCGCGACGTACCAGTCGGCCAGCTTCTCGCGCAGCGCCTGGTCCTTGATCGCCGGCCGGCCGTCGAGCCCGTTCACGCCGCGCGCCGCCTCCATGAAGAGGTCCCAGCCCGCGCCCGAGGGCCCGCCCACCGCCAGCCGCTCGTTCATCAGCGTCACCAGCGACACGCGCCACCCGTCGTTGATCGCTCCCAGCCGCTGGCTGTCGGGCACGCGCACCCCGTTGAAGAACACCTCGTTGAACCCCGACCCGCCCGACATCTGGTGGATCGGCCTCACCTCGACCCCTGGGTCGTGCATATCGACCCAGAACATCGTCAGCCCCTTGTGCTTCGGCGCGTCCGGGTCGGTGCGGCAGATGACGATCCCGAAATCGGAGAACTGCGCGCCCGTCGTCCACACCTTCTGACCCGAGATGATCCAGTCGCCGGAACCGTCTTCGGCGCGCACCGCCTTCGTCCGCGCCGCCGCCACGTCGGAGCCGCCGGAGGGCTCCGAGAACAGCTGGCACCAGATCTCCTCGCCCCGCAGCGCAGGCCCGACGAACCGCTTCTTGGTCGCATCGTCGGCGAACGCCATCACGGTGGGCACGCACATGCCGA
>JAGWSE010000342.1 GCA_028869395.1 Alphaproteobacteria bacterium
AGCCGGGCGACTATGTGGCGCTGTCGGTGTCGGACACCGGCGAGGGCATGCCCGCCGACGTCGCGGCCCGCGCGTTCGATCCCTTCTTCACCACCAAGAGCATGGGCAAGGGCACCGGCCTCGGGCTCAGCCAGGTCTATGGCGTGGCGCGCCAGGCGGGCGGCGGGGCGCAGATCGTCAGCGCCCCAGGCCAGGGCACGACCGTGACCGTTCTGCTGCGCCGCTCGGACCAGCACGCCGAGACCATGGCGGCGCGCGGCGGACCGGAACCGGTGATCGCGCCATGTCCGGGGGCGAAGGTGCTGGTGGTGGACGACGACGGCCAGGTGCGGCGGCTGCTGACCGACACGCTGCAGCTGCTGGGCTACGAGGTGATGGCCGCCGATGGCGGCATGGCGGCGCTGGGCGTGCTGGAGTCGACCCGGCCGGACGCCATGCTGATCGACTTCGCGATGCCGCAAATGAACGGCGCCCAGACGGCCGACCGGGCGCGAAGCCTATGGCCGGACCTGCCGATCGTGTTCGCCAGCGGCCACGCCGACACCGACGCGATCAAGGCCGCGGTGGGCGACCAGGCGCGCATCCTGCGAAAGCCGTTCGACATGGACGAGCTCGCCCGAACCCTGGCCACGGTGCTGCAGCGGTCGGCCGAAACGCCGGCCTGAGCGCCGTCGGCCGAGGTCAGGCGACGCAGGCCTCGAAGCCCTTGCGCAGCGCCTCCTCGTCGAGGTCGCGGCCGATGAACACCAGCCGGGAATAGCGCGGCTCGCCCGCGCGCCACTCGCCCTGGAAGTCGCCCTCCAGGATCATGTGCACGGCCTGGAAGACCAGCCGGCGATCGTCGCCCTTCACGTCCAGGATGCCCTTCGCGCGCAGGATGTCCGGACCCTTGGTCTGCAGCAGGTTGTTGAGCCAGGTGGTGAGCCGGTTGGCGTCCAGCGGCTTGTCGGACCTCAGCGAGATCCCGCGGATGCCGCTCTCGGCGACGTGGTCGTGGATGTGGCCGTGGTTATGGTCGTGATGGTGGCCATGATCGTCGTGATCGTGGTCGTGATGGTCGTGCTCGCAGTGCTCGTCGTGCACATGGCCGGGCTCGCCGTGGGCCGGGTTCAGGAACTCCGGCTCCAGCGCGGTGATGCGGGCGAGATCGAACGAGCGGCGGCCGATGATCGCGTCCAGCGGCACCTGGCTGCGCTGGGTGCGGTGGATCGGGGCGAGCGGGTTGAGCTCTCGGATTCCCGCCTCGACCTCGCGAAGCTCGTCTTCGCTGACGAGGTCGGTCTTGTTGAGGATGATCTGGTCGGCGAAGGCGATCTGCTCGGCCGCCTCCCGGGAATCCTTCAGGCGCAGCGGCAGGTGCTTGGCGTCGACGACGGTCGTGACGCTGTCGAGCTGGGTCTTGGCGCGGACGTCCTCGTCGACGAAGAAGGTCTGGGCGACGGGGCCGGGATCGGCGAGGCCCGTGGTCTCGACGATGATCGCGTCGAACTTGCGCGCCCCTTTTTGCGTCTGGCGCTTCATCAGGCCCGAGAGCACGCGGATCAGGTCGCCGCGGACGGTGCAGCAGACGCAGCCGTTCGACATCTCGAACACTTCCTCGTCGGCGCCGACCACCAGGTCGTTGTCGATGCCGATCTCGCCGAACTCGTTGATGATCACGGCGTACTTCTTGCCGTGGTCCTCGGAGAGGATGCGGTTGAGGAGCGTGGTCTTGCCGGCGCCGAGGTAGCCGGTGAGCACGGTGACGGGGGTCTTGTCGGAGGCGGTGGCGGTCATGGCCGTCATGTAAGCGCCGCGGGCCCGAGATGGAACAGGCGCGACGCTCAGGCCACCGGCTCGCCGCGGATCTCGGCGGTGATCGAGGCGAGAAGCTCGTTGGAGCCCATGCTGGAACCGAGGTCCTCGGGCCGCAGGGCGTATTCCGGCGGCACCACCTCCGGGCCTTCGCCGGCCGGCAGCGGCGGAGTGTAGTAGCCCAGCGCATAGGACCCCATCGCGTAGCCGATCAGCCCCTGCAGCTCCGGATCCAGCGTGCGCGCGATCTCCGGCGGGCAGGCGAGGTACTGGTTCTCCTCCTGCCGGAGCCAGCCCAGGGCGTAGGTGATGTTGAGCCCCCAGCGGTCGGCGCCGCTCTCGTTGGCCCCGCCGCCGTGGAACACCGAGCCGGTGTAGACCAGCACCGAGCCTCGCCGCATCTCGGCCCTGTCGATCTCGTGCGGCTCGGCGACGCGCTCGTCCGGCCAGGTCACGGACTGCGGGACCACCTGCGTCGCGCCGTTCTCGCGCGTGAAGTCGGTCAGCGCCCAGATGGTGTTGAGCTGCGGCTCGACGTCCTGCAGGTGCTTGCCCCAGGCCCAGCGGTCGCGGTGGATCGCCTGCGCGGGCTGGCCCGGCATGATGCGGATCAGCTGGGTCAGGTGCAGCTGGTAGCGCTGGCAATAGGGCAGCAGGAAGGCGTCGCAGAGCGCCCGGATGCGGGCGTCAAGGATCAGGTCGCGGATCTTCGGCGAGCGGGCGACCAGGGCGCCAGTGCGCGTGGTCTTGAAGCCGGAGAAGACGTCGCGGCCGGGCTCGGTCGCTTCGACATAAGGCCTGAGTTCGGCGGCGAGCGCGTCCGCCTGGGCCGGCGAGAGCGCGTCGTCCAGGACCAGCGCGCCGTCGCGGCGCATGACCGCCATGACCTGGTCGGCGGGCGTGTCGGCGGGCAGGTGCTGCAGCTTGGCCATGGGGGCTCCTGTTCAGTTCGCCAGCAGGGCGGCGGCGATCTTTTCGCGGGTGAAGGGCGCCTCGCGGATGCGGACGCCGAGGGCGTGGGCGACGGCGTTGGAGATGGCGGCCATCACCGGGCCGGCGCTGATCTCGCCCAGGCCGTAGGGCCGGGAGTCGCGCACGTTGAGCAGCTCGATCTCGATCGGCGGGACCTCGTCGAAGCGCAGGATGGGATAATCGTCCCAGGTGGTGGAGGCAACGCCCGCGCCGCCCAGCTTCACCTGCTCCTTCAGGAGCCAGGAGGCGGCCATGATCATGCCGCCCTCGAGCTGGTTCCGCGCTCCGTCCGGATTGACGATCAGGCCGCCGTCGCAGGCGCACCAGAGCCTCACCAGACGCACCTCGGCCTCGACGTCGACCTCCGCAGCGCAGGCGCAGAAGGCGCCGCGGTCGCGATGCCGGTCGTAGGCCAGGCCCAGGCCGTGACCGCTTCCCGCCTCGCCCCGGCGCTCCCAGCCGCACATCTCCGCCAGGCGCTGCAGCACGGCGCGGCCGCGCGGCTCGGAGATCATCGAAAGCCGGTAGGCCAGAGGATCGGCGCCTCCGGCCTGGGCCAGTTCGTCGATGAAGCTCTCCCCGGCGAAGGTGTTCGGCGGGCCGCCCAGGCCGCGCAGGGAAGAGGTGCGGATCGGCGGCGGGTCGATGACGTGCTCGACGGTGCGCCTGGCGGCGATGTCGTAGGAGGGAATGGCGTTCAACAGGCCCCCGGAGAAGCGCGTGCCGTCGGGCAGCCGCCGCGCCGGCGCGGTCGGCGGGGGGCCGTCGAGAGGCTTCAGCGCGGTCTCGACCACCGAATGTCCGCGCGCCCAGGTGTGCGGCGTGTTCCAGATCTCGGCGGTGTAGTCGACCAGCCGGCCCGAGGCGTCGAGCTCGGCCGAGAGCTCTATCAGCATCGCCGTGCCCACCGGGGCGTGCCCGAACTCGTCCTCCCGCCGCCACTGGACGCGGATCGGCGCGCCCGGCCGCCGGACGGCGATCACGGCGGCTTCGGCCGGCGGATCGTCGGCCCCGTTGTGGCCGTAGCAACCGGCGCCCTGGGCGTGGATCACCTCAACGGCGGAGGGATCGAGGCCGGTCACCCGGGCGACCAGGGCGCGCATCGGATAGACGCCCTGGTTGTGAGTCCAGACGGTGAGCCGGCCCTCGCGGAACCAGGCGATGCCGGCGGAGGGGGCGAGCGAGGCGTGCGAGATGTAGGGCTTGGCGTAGGTCGCGCTGATCCGGCGGCGGTTCGAGCGTTCGGCCGGCGCCGCGCCGGCGGCGAAGCTCTCCGACGGCAGGCTCTTCAGGGAGGCGGGCTCGGCGAGCGCCGGGTCGAGCTCGCCGGCGCCTTCCCAGACCGCGGCCCGCTCGGCGGCGCCAAGCGCGCGGACCGCATCGTGCTCGCTGGCGCAGATCACCGCGACGAAGGCTTCCTCGATCAGGATGTCGACGCCGGGGACGGCGTGGCGCACCTGCGCCTCGTCGAGGCTCTTCAGCCTGGCCTGGGGCGCGGGCTGGTGGAGCACGCGGGCGTGGCGCATGCCGGGCAGGACGATGTCCTGCAGGAAGGCCGCGCCGAACACCTTTGGCGGCAGGTCGAGCCGCGGCTGGCTGTCGCCCACGACGCTGAGGTCGTCCGGCCGCTTCAACGCCGCCTCCCCCGTGGCGGGACGGATGAGGTCGACGGCGCCGGCGAGCGTCCAGTAGTCCTCGCCGGTCGGAGCGCCGCCCCGCAGGAAGGCGCCGTCGCGCACGCTGAGCTCGGCCGGATCGCAGCCGAGCTTGTCGGCGGCCGCGGCGAGGAAGCGGGCCCGCACCTCTGCGCAGGCGGTGCGCACCGCCAGGCCCGAGGTCTCCAGGGACATAGAGCCCACGGTCATGCCCTCGTCCGGCACGTCGCCGGTCGCGGCGCCCACGACGCGCAGCCTGGCGAACGGCAGGTCGAGCTCGCCGGCGGCGAGCTGGGCCAGGGCGGTCGCGGCGCCCTGCCCGTATTCCATCTTCCCGAAGGCGATCCTCGCCCGCCCGTCGGGCTCGAAGCGGACCCAGCGGCCGAGCTCGGGATTGGCCTGGAGGGCGGGCGGGATCACGCGGCCGCCCCCTCGCGCAGCCGGCGGGCGGCGAGCGCCACGGCGTCCATGACGCGGTTGTGCACGCCGCAGCGGCAAAGGTGCCAGGCGAGCGCCTTGGCGATCTCCGCCCGAGTGGGATCGGGATTGCGGTCGAGCAGAGCCTTGGCGCCGATCAGGATGCCCGAGAGGCAGTAGCCGCACTGGCCGGCCTGGAGCTCGAGGAAGGACGTCTGCAGGGGATGCGGATCCTCCGGGCCGCCCAGCCCTTCCACGGTGGTGACCGACCGCCCCTCGACCGCGCCGACCGCGAGCGCGCAGGCCGGCTCCTCCGCCCCGTCGACCAGCACGGCGCAGGTCCCGCACTGCGCCAGGCCGCAGCCGAAGCGGACGCCGGTCATGCCGAGGTCGTTGCGCAGGACGTCGAGCAGGCTCGCGCTCTCGTCCGCCTCGACCTCCGCGGGCGCGCCGTTCAGCTGGAATGCGATCCGCCGGGCCATTCCGCCTCCCATCGATCCGTCCCCAGTACAGCGCCGCCGAAGGCTTGCTGGCAACCGCGCCTTGACCCCCGATGGGTGTTACAGAATAACGGAGCGATGCGCCCCGCCGGCGAGACAGCCCTCCCCTCCACCGCCACGCCCCCAGAGCCGCTCCCGGCCGAACGAGAGACGCGCGGCCATCTGGGCGCGGATCATGCGCGCAACGAGCGCCGCACCTGGATCGTGGCCGTCGTCTGCGCGCTCGCGCTGGTCGCCCAGGTGGCGGGCGGGCTCGCCTTCCGCTCCATGGCGCTGACCGCCAGCGGCCTGCATATGGCCGCGCACGTGGCGGCGATGGCGATCGCGGGTCTCGCCTACCGCATGGCCCGACGGCGCGCCGAGGACCCGCGCTTCGCCTTCGGGACGGGGAAGTTCGGCTATCTCGCCGGCTTCGCCAACGCCGTGGTCCTGGCCGTCGCCGCGGTGCTGATCGGGGTCGAGAGCGTCACGCGGCTGGTCCGGCCCGAGGCCGTCGACTATGGCTCCGCCCTGCCGCTGGCGGTGGTCGGACTGATCGTCACCCTGGTCTGCCTGGCGCTGCTCCAGCCGCCGCGGGGCGCTCACACGCACGACCCCGACGGCGATCTGAACATCGCCGCCGCCCACCTGCACCTCACCGCCGACGCCGCGGTCGGCCTGCTGGCCATCGGCGGCCTGGCGGCGGGCCGCAGCCTCGGCTGGACCTGGGCCGACCCGCTCACCGGGCTGCTCGGCGCAGGCCTGGTGGCCCAATTCGCCGCCAGCCTGATCCGCCGCGGCGCGGCCGCGCTGCTCGACATGAACCCCTCCCCACAGCTCGCCGGCGAGATCCGCGACCGGCTGCAGGCCGGGGGCGGTCGGGTGATCGAGCTGCACCTGTGGCGGCTGGGGCCGGGGCGCTTCGCCGCAGTCTCGACGGTCGCCGGCGCCGCGGCCGAGACGATCGAGGCGCTGCACGCGCGTCTCAGGGATATCCCGTCGCTCAGCCATGTGACGATCGAGTTGCGCGGGAGGGACGAAACGGGCCACGGTCCCGTCTGATGAGACTGCGCGTTGGATGGCGTATGCGGAGACGGCGTGGACGACGGCCCGCCCGGCGGCTGGCGACGGCGATCGGAGCCGTGGCGCTGATCGGCGCGGCGGGCGCAGGCGGCTGGATGGCCTATGGCCGGCAGAGCTCGCCCGTGCATCTGACCTCGGCGCCGGCGCCCACCAGGATCGCCCTGAAGCCCGGGCCCCCTGCGCCGGAGAGCCTGCAGAGCGCCCTCGAGAAGCTCGCGGCGCGCTACCGCGAGCCGGTGGGCGTGGCGGTCACCGACGTGAAGGACGGCTGGACGGCGCAGGTCGCCGGCGACCAGGTGTTTCCCCAGGAAAGCGTCTCGAAGCTATGGGTGGCGCTCAGCGTGTTCGACGCCATCGATCGCGGGCTGATGAACCCGGCGCAGAAGGTGGTGCTGACGCAGAGCGACCGCTCGGTGTTCTATCAGCCGATCACGGCGCGGATCCGCGGCTCCAAGGGCTACGAGACCACCGTCGGGGACCTGCTGCGCCACCAGCTGACCATGAGCGACAACGCCGCCAACGATAAGCTGGTCGCGGAGCTGGGCGGCGGCGCGGTCGTGACCCGGACGATGATGCGCAAGGGCCTCTCCGGCCTGGGCGTCGGAGAGACCGAGCGCGACCTGCAGACCCGGGCCGCGGGCCTGGTCTGGCAGCCGGACTACGGCCACACGTGGATCTTCAAGCAGGCCCGCGCGGAGCTGCCCGACGCGGTGCGCGATCAGGCGCTCGCGCAGTATCTCGCCGCTCCGCCGGACGGGGCGCAGCCGGCGGCGATCACCCGCAGCCTGGCGGCGCTGAAGCGGGGCGAGCTGCTCTCCGCCCCCTCGACCCAGGCCATGCTGGAGCTGATGGGCGAGTGCCGGACCGGCGGCTCGCGCCTGCGCGCCGGCCTGCCACGCGGCTGGGAGATCGCGCACAAGACCGGCACCGGACCCGACTGGCGCGGCGCCTCGGTGGGGATCAACGACGTGGGGCTGATCACCGCGCCCGACGGACGCACCTTCGCCGTGGCGGTGATGATGCGCGAGACCAGGAAACCGGCGCCGGAGCGGCTCGCCTTTTTCCAGCACGTGGCGCGCGCGGTGGTCGACTACTGGCGCGAGACGCCGGAGCGGCCACTCGAGGCGCCTGGACAGCGGATCGCCGCGGCGGGACCGCCGGAGACCGGCCGCTAGACCTCGTCGACGCCGACCGGGTTGCGGGCCCGCGACTGCAGCCACATGACCCCGAACAGGTCGGAGAGCGAGACCCACAGCCGGCCGAGGTTCGTGTATTTCGACCGCCCCGTCGTGCGGTGCCGGTGGCGCACCGGCAGGAAGGCGCAGCTGTAGCCCTCGCGCGCCATGAGCGCCGGCAGGTAGCGATGGATGTGGTCGAAGTAGGGAAGCTTCAGGAAGGCGTCGCGGCGGAAGGCCTTCAGGCCGCAGCCCGTGTCGTTGGCGGTGTCCTGCAACAGCCGCTTGCGCACGCCATTGCCGATCCGGGAGGCCACCTTCTTGGCGCGGCTGTCCTGGCGCTTGACCCGCTCCCCGCCTACCAGGGCGAGGTCGGAAGGGCCTGCGAGCAGGGCGTCGACCAGGCGGGGACCGTCGGCGGGATCGTTCTGCCCGTCGCCGTCGAGCGTAACCACGACCGGCGCCTTCGCGCCCAGGATGCCGGTGCGGATCGCCCGGCTCTGGCCGGCGTTGGCCCGGTGGGCGAGCAGGCGCAGCTGGGGGATCTCCCGGCGCAGGGCGCTGAGCGCCGCGCGGGTGCCGTCGCGGCTCGCATCGTCCACGAAGACGATCTCGAACTTGCGCCCTTCGAACGCCTGGGCGATTTCCCGGGCCAGCGCCGGCGCGGCGCCCTCCTCGTCGAAGACGGGGACGACTATCGAGATGTCTGGTGCGGTCGCCATCGGCCCTCCATAGCGGAAAAGGCGGACGGGGGAAGGTTCATGCTATCAGGGCCAAATGACGCTCTCGCGTGAGTTGCCGCGGTGGAGCCGGGGCTGGCGCGGGCCAGCGCTCGCGGCCCTGATCGCTGTCGTCGCCGGCCTTCCGGGCCTGCTGACGGTCCCGCCGCTGGATCGCGACGAATCGAGGTTCGCCCAGGCCACCTCCCAGATGCTGGAGACCGGCGATTTCGTCGTGATCCGCTTCCAGGACCAGCCCCGGTTCAAGAAACCGGTCGGCATCCACTGGCTGCAGGCCGCGAGCGTGAAGCTGTTGTCGCGGCCGGAGGCGCGGCAGATCTGGGCCTATCGCGTGCCCTCGCTGCTGGGCGCGGCCCTGGCGGCGGCGGCGTGCGCCTGGGGCGCGGCGGCCTTCTTCGGCGCCGAGGCGGGGCTGCTCGCCGGCGCCATGCTGGGCGCGAGCTTCCTGCTCTCCACAGAGGCCTTCATCGCCAAGACCGACGCGGTGCTCTGCGGGACGACGACCCTGGCCATGGCGGCGCTGGGGCGGATCTATGCGGCGAGCCGCGGCGGGCCGCCGGTGAAGCCGGGCGCCGCGATGGTGTTCTGGCTGGGCTTCGGGATCGCCACGCTCGACAAGGGGCCCGTGGGGCCGATGGTCGCGGCGCTGGCGATGATCGCCCTGGCCATCGTGGACGGCCGGCCGGCGTGGCTGGCCAGGCTGAACTGGTACTGGGGCCTCGTGCTGGTGGCGATCATCGTGGGGCCCTGGGCCTTCGCCGTGACCGTCGCCACGGACGGCGGGTTCTGGACCCAGGCGATCGGCGGCGACCTCGCGCCGAAGCTGATCGGCGGCCAGGAGACGCATGGCGCGCCCCCCGGCTACCACACCCTGCTGGCCTCGGTGCTGCTGTTCCCGGCGACGCTGCTGCTGCCGGCCGCGGCGGTGGCGGGATGGAAGCGGCGGGCGGAGCCGGGAATACGCTTCGCCCTGGCCTGGCTGCTGCCGAGCTGGCTGGTGTTCGAGCTGCTGCCGACCAAGCTGGTGCACTATCCGCTGCCGACCTACGGCGCGATCTGCTGGCTGGCGGCCGCAGCGGTCATGCAGCCGATCGGCAAGGGGGCGCGGATCGTGGGGGCGGCGCTCGCCGCGCTGGTGAGCGTGGCGCTGGCGGCGGTCGTCTTCTACCTGCTCTCGCTATACGGCGCGCCCGCCGACCTGCCGGAAGCGATTCTGGCGGCGGCCCTGCTGGCGGCGGCGGGGCTGGCGGGCGCCTATATGCTGGTCAGGAACCGGCCGCTGGCGGCGCTGGTCACCGCCATCGGGTTCGGCGTCCTGGGCCATGCGGCGCTGACCGCGGGCTTTGCGCCGAGGCTCGCACCGCTGTGGCTGTCGAAGCGGGTGGAGACCGCGATGGCCAAGGCGGAGCTCCTGCCGCGGCAGGGCGTCGCCGATGCGCCGGTCACGGTGACGGGCTATGCCGAGC
>JAGWSE010000343.1 GCA_028869395.1 Alphaproteobacteria bacterium
AGATCGTCGCCATCACCGGCACCAACGGCAAGTCCACGACGACGGCCCTGATCGCCCACATCTGCGCCCAGGCGGGCCGCGACGTGCGCATCGGCGGCAACATCGGCTACGGCGTGCTGGGCCTCGAGGACATGCATGGCGGGGCGGTCTATGTGCTGGAGCTCTCCTCCTACCAGCTCGACCTCACCTCCAGCTTGCATCCCGACGTGTCGGTGCTGCTCAACATCTCGCCCGACCACCTCGAGCGCCATGGGGGCATGGAGGGCTATGTGGCCGCCAAGCGCCGGGTGCTGCTCAACCAGGGCAAGGGCGACACGGCCGTGATCGGGGTGGATGATCCCTGGGGCCAGCAGATCTGCACCGAGATCACCGCCGCCAACCGCCGCACCATAGTGCCGATCTCCGCCTCGAAGGCGATGAGCCGCGGGGTCTATGCGCTCGACGCCCTGCTGTACGACGCCACCGGCGAGCGCGCCCAGGAGGTCGCGGACCTCAAGCGCGCCCGTTCGCTGCCCGGCCGCCACAACTGGCAGAACGCCGCAGCCGCCTACGCCGCGGCCAAGGGCCTGGGCATCCCGGCGACGGAGGCCGCGCAGCATCTGCTCACCTTCCCGGGGCTGGCGCACCGCATGGAGACTGTGGGCACGATCGGCCGCGTCCGCTTCGTCAACGACAGCAAGGCCACCAACGCCGACGCCGCCCGCCAGGCGATGAGCTCCTATCCCAGGTTCTTCTGGATCGCCGGCGGCCAGCCGAAGGTGGGCGGCATCGACAGCCTGACGGACCTCTTCGGCCGCATCGCCAAGGCCTATCTCGTGGGCGAGGCCGCGCCGGCCTTCTCCGAGATCCTGAAGGGAAAGGCGGCGGCCGTCATCTCCGGCACGATCGAGACCGCGGTGGGCCAGGCGTACGCCGACGCCGCGGCGTCGGGCCAGGACGCCATCGTGCTGCTCTCGCCGGCCTGCGCCTCCTTCGACCAGTTCGCCGACTTTGAGCAGCGCGGGGAGGCTTTCCGCGCTGCCGTGCAGCGGCTCTCCAACACGGCAAGGGGGGCGGCCTAGTGGCGATTCACGCAACCTTCGAGGCGACCGCTCCAGACCCTCTCCCCCTTGCGGGGAGGGGAGAATGACCACGTCGTCCCAGGCTCACGCCTTCCCGCGCTCGGATCGCTCGCCGCTCGGCATGTGGTGGTGGACCGTCGACCGCTGGATGCTGGGCGTCGTCGCCATCCTCATCGCCATCGGCGTGGTGCTCGCCTTCTCCGCCAGCCCCGCGGCGGCGGCGCGGATGAACATCGGCGATCCGTTCCATTTCGCGGTGCGCCAGTGCGTCTTCGCGGCCGGCGCGGTGGTGATCCTGATCGGGGTCTCCATGCTGGACGTCCAGGGCGTCCGGCGGGCCGCCTTCTTCATCTGGATCATCGCCATCGCCATCATGCTGGCGCTGCCGTTCCTCGGCCACAACGCCAAGGGCGCCACCCGCTGGCTGGAGTTCGGCGGCTTCTCGCTGCAGCCGTCGGAGTTCATGAAGCCGGCGCTCGTGATCCTCGTCGCCTGGATGTTCGCCGAGGGCCAGAAGGGCAACGGCGTGCCCGGCGTCTCCATCGCCTTCGGCCTCTACTTCGTCTCGATCTCGCTGCTGCTCATCCAGCCCGACGTGGGCCAGACGGTGCTGATCACCATCGCCTTCGGCGCGGCGTTCTGGATGGCCGGCGTGCCGCTGTCGTGGGTCATGGTCCTGGGGGCGCTCGCCATAGGCGGGCTCTCGTCGACCTACTTCCTGCTGCCGCACGTCCATTCGCGGGTGGAGAAGTTCATCTCGCCCGACAGCTCCGACACCCACCAGGTGGACGCCGCAGCGATGGCCCAGAGGGCCGGCGGGCTCTTCGGCCGCGGCCCCGGCGAAGGCATCATGAAGCGCCACGTGCCGGACCTGCACACCGACTTCATCTATTCCGTGGGCGCGGAGGAGTTCGGCCTGCTGTTCTCCCTGCTCCTCATTTCGCTCTTCGCCTTCATCGTCGTGCGCGGCCTCTACCGCTCCATGAAACTCACCGATCCGTTCGAGCAGGTGGCCGCCGCGGCGCTCTTTGTGCTCGTGGGCCAACAGGCCTTCATCAACGTCGCGGTGAACCTCGACATGATCCCGACCAAGGGCATGACCCTGCCGTTCATCAGCTATGGCGGCTCCTCCATGCTGGCGATGGGCCTGACGCTTGGCCTCGCGCTGGCGCTGACCCGGCGCCGGCCCGGCGCCTACACCCCCTCCGAAGGGCTCGCCAAGGCGGGCGCCTTCGCCTAGAGCGCGAGAGCACATGCGCAAGGTCGCCGTCGTCGCCGCCGGAGGGACCGGCGGGCATCTCTTCCCCGCCCAGGCCCTGGCCGAGGCGCTGATCGCCCGCGGCTGGACCATCGTCCTCGCTTCCGACGAGCGCGTAGCGGGCTTCGCCACCGACTTCCCGGCCGAGCGGAAGATCGCGCTCTCGTCTTCGACCTACAAGCCGGGCGATCCGATCGGCATGCTCCGGGCGGGTTTCGCCGTTTTGCGCGGCGCGGCCCAGGCGCGGGCCGTCTACCGCGAGATCGGCCCGCGTGTCGTGGTGGGCTTCGGCGGCTATCCCTCGGCGCCGGCGCTGGTGGGCGCGCTGTGGGACCGCCGCCCGACCGTCATCCACGAGCAGAACGCGGTTATGGGCCGCGCCAACCGCAAGCTCGCCGCCCGCGTCACGACCGTCGCCTGCGCCTTCCCGACGCTGCTGAAGGCGCCGCCGAGCGTGCAGGCCCGCGCCGTTGTGGTCGGCAATCCGGTCCGCCCGGCGATCCGCGCGCTGGCCGATCTGCCCTATTCGCCGCCCGAGCCCGGTGGCCCCGTGCGCCTGCTGGTCACCGGCGGCAGCCAGGGCGCGCGCCTGCTTTCCGAGCTGGTGCCCGAGGCAGTCGCGGCCCTTCCGGAGGACCTGCGCCGACGCCTGGTGGTCCAGCAGCAGACGCGACAGGAATCCATGGAGACGGCGCGGCGCACCTACCGCAACGCCCTGATCGATGCGGAGATCGCCCCCTTCTTCCGCGACATGGCCAGCCGGCTGGCGGCGGCCCACCTGGTGATCGGCCGCGCCGGCGCGGGCACCGTGTGCGAGTTCGCGGTGGCCGGGAAGCCGGCCATCCTGGTTCCGCTGGCCATCGCCATCGACGACGACCAGGGCCAGAATGCGCGCCTGCTCGCCGAGGCCGGCGGCGCCGAGATCGCCCGCGAGCACCAGCTCACCGTCGACAGCCTGGCCGGCGCCCTGACCAAGCTCCTGAACAATCCCGCCCGCCTCGCGCGCATGGCCGCGGCGGCCCGTTCGGTCGCCATCCCCGACGCCGCCGAGCGCCTGGCCGACGTGGTCGAGGCGACCGCCAGCGGAAAGGTTCTCCGCCGCGCCTGAAGCTGCGCTATGACAAGCCCCGTCGTGCTTCGTCGGGGGACCCCATGCGCGCGAGGCGGGCGGGATTGTTCAGGAGCTTGGTCAGGGCGCCGGCCAGGCT
>JAGWSE010000344.1 GCA_028869395.1 Alphaproteobacteria bacterium
ATCTTGTCGACTTCGTCGATGTAGACGATGCCGCGCTGCGCCCGCTCGACGTTATAGTCGGCGGCCTGCAGCAGCTTGAGGATGATGTTCTCGACGTCCTCGCCGACATAGCCGGCTTCCGTCAGCGTCGTGGCGTCGGCGACGGTGAACGGCACGTCGATGATTCGCGCCAACGTCTGCGCGAGCAGCGTCTTGCCGGTGCCGGTCGGGCCGATCAGCAGGATGTTCGCCTTGCCCAGTTCCACGTCGTTGTTCTTCGAGGCGTGGTTCAGGCGCTTGTAGTGGTTGTGCACCGCGACCGAGAGGACCTTCTTGGCGTGGTCCTGGCCGATCACGTAATCGTCGAGGACCTCACGGATTTCCTTCGGAGTCGGGACACCGTCCTTCGACTTGACGAAGGAGATCTTGTGCTCCTCGCGGATGATATCCATGCACAGTTCGACGCATTCATCGCAGATGAACACGGTCGGACCCGCGATGAGCTTGCGGACCTCATGCTGGCTCTTGCCGCAGAAAGAGCAATAGAGCGTGCTCTTCGAATCTCCGCTCGCGGCCTTCGTCATGGTCGTTTCTCACTCTCTAGGCGACCCGGGGGCCGGCGAGCGCCCTGCATCGCCCGAAAGGGCGGTTCCGCCCTAACAATGCAGAATACGCGCCGCGGGTTGTCTAAGTCTTGACATTCCCCGATCCGCCTAAGGATCACAAGCCTTCGCTCACTGGAGCGACAATTGGTGACGCGGCGCCCCATCCCTGGACGCTCCGCGATTGTAGATGGGAACCGGCCCGAAATGGCACAAGATCGAAGCCGCAGGCGGACAAATCGGCCGCAGCTTCCTCTCGTCGCCTTCGACTTCGACGGCACCCTCACGGTCCGGGACAGTTTCACGGCCTTCCTTCGTTGGCGGGCGGGGCCGGTTCGATACGGTGCGGGCCTTATCAAGCTCCTACCAGCCGCCCTCGCCTATATCGTCCACCGCGACCGCGGCCGCATCAAGGCGCAGGCCGTCGATGAGTTCCTTAAGGGCGTTCCTCGCGAGACGCTCGAACAGGACGCCCGCGCCTTCGCAGAAATCTGTGGACCAAAACTGCTGCGGCCCGATGCGCTTTCGGCCTGGCGCCGCTGGCGGGCCGAGGGGGCGCGGCTGATCATCGTCTCGGCTTCCCCCAGCGTGGTGGTCGGCCCATTCGCCGAGAAGCTGGGCGCGGACCGGCTGATCGCGACCGAGCTCGCCTACGATGCGCAGGGTCGCGTGGCCGGCGCCTTCTCGACTCCCAATTGCCGGGGCCCCGAAAAGATCGCGCGACTGCGCGCCGCGTTCGGTCCCGAGTTCAGGCTCAAGGCCGCCTACGGCGACACCTCGGGCGACCGCGAGATGCTCGCGATGGCCGAGATCAAGGGCTACAAGGTGTTCCGCGCGAAGCCGTGAGGAGCCGAGGGTGCGTCACGCCCGCGACGAGGATCTGGACCGGCTGGAGGACCTGCTCGCCCAGCTTCGCACCCTGCCCGAGCTTAAGGAGAAGAAACGCGGCGTCTTCTATCTGAAGGGCCGCGCCTTCCTGCACTTCCACCAGGATCCGACCGGGATGTTCGCCGACCTTGGGGGCGGCCCTCAGGGCGGCCCGTCCGAACGGCTCGACGTCACCGATGCGGCGGGAAAGGCCGAGCTGGTGCAGAGGGTCAGAACGCGACTCCCCTGACGGATCTCTCCCGACGAGAGCCTCTACGCGCCTACTTGTCCTCGCCTTCGCGGCGTTCCCAGACGTGGTCGACCAGGCCCCACTCCTTGGCCTCCTCGGCGGTCATGAAGTAGTCGCGATCGAGCGTCTCCTCGACCTTCTCGATCGGCTGGCCGGTGTGCCTGGAATAGAGTTCGTTCAGCCGCCGCTTGGTCTTGATGATGTCCTCGGCGTGCCGCTGGATGTCCGTCGCCTTGCCGGAGAAGCCGCCGGAGGGCTGGTGCACCATGATCCGCGAGTTCGGCAGCGCGATCCGCTGGCCCTTCTCGCCGGCCATCAGCAGGAAGGAGCCCATGGATGCCGCCATGCCCAGGCACAGCGTGATCACCGGGCTCTTGATGTATTGCATGGTGTCGTAGATCGCGAGGCCGCTGGTGACGATGCCGCCCGGCGAGTTGATGTACATCTGGATCTCTTTCTTCGGGTTCTCCGCCTCCAGGTGCAGCAGCTGGGCGCAGACGAGCGCCGCCATGCCGTCCTCGATCGGGCCGGCCACAAAGACGATCCGGTCCTTCAGAAGCCGCGAGAAGATGTCGTAGGCGCGTTCGCCGCGGCTGGTCTGTTCGACCACCATCGGAACTAGGCCCAGAGCGGTGGTCACGGGGTCACGCATTTCGGGGAAGCCCTTCGCTTGAATTCGTCGGCGGTCGCAGGCGCGGCCACGCACATCGATATTGCGTGCCTGAGGCGCAGGCGCAAGGCGGGCCGGGTCGCGGCCAACTTGCGGCTTGATCAAAGGCGCGCAACCGCCATGCTCAAGGCTGTTTGGCTGGGGAGAGTTCCAATGCGCTTGCGTCTTTTCACGGCGGCCGCGGCCGTCGCCCTCATGGCCTGCGCCTCGGCGTCGGGCGCGACTCGCCCGGCGAAGGCCGCGCCCAGGGACGCGAAGGTCTGGGCTGCGGCCGAGGCGGCCCGGCCCGCGCAGCTCGAACTGCTCAAGCAGTTGGTCGACATCGATTCAGGGACAGGTGACGTGGAGGGCGGGCGCAAGATGGCCGCCGTCCTCATCCCGCGCCTCAAGGCGCTCGGCATGACGGTCGAGACCGTACCGGCCGAGCAGCCGGGCCTGCCCGACAATGTCGTCGCCCGCCTCGCCGGGACCGGCAAGGGCCGGATCCTGATGATCGGCCACATCGACACGGTGTTCGGGCCGGGCACCGTCGCCCAGCGCCCCTTCCGGATGGACGCGCAGAAGGCCTATGGCCCAGGCGTCGACGACGAGAAGGGCGGCGTGGTCGAGGGCCTCTACGCGCTGCAGATCCTGCACGACATCGGCTTCCGGAACTTCAAGCAGATCACCTTCCTCATGGAGACCTCGGAGGAGCGCGGCTCGCCCGGCACCCAGAAGCTGATCGGACGCCTCCTCAAGGACGCCGATGTGGAGCTCAATCTCGAGCCGGGCGATCCGCCCGACATGGTGACCATCTGGCGCAAGGGCTCGACCACCTTCCACATCGACGTGAAGGGCCGCGCCGCCCACGCCGGCGTCGATCCGCAGGACGGCCGCAACGCCGCGGTCGAACTGATCCACCAGATCCAGGCCGACGACGTCTTCCCGAAGTCCGGCGACGGCCTCACGGCCAACCTGACCCTGATGAGCGCGGGCGCCCGCGACAACATCATCCCGGAGGAAGCTCACGCCGCGATCAACGTGCGGATCCGCACGCCCGACCAGATCGCGCAGGTGCAGTCGGTCTACGTGAAGAACGCCAGGACGACGCTCATTCCCGACACGACCGTCACGGTGTCGAGCCAGGGCGCCTTCCCGCCCCTGCCCTCAAATCCCGCCACCGACGCGCTCGCCGCGCGCGCCCAGGCCTTCTACGCAGGGCTGGGCCTGAAGCTCGGGACGGGCGGCAACGGCGGCGCCTCGGAATCGGCGCTGGCGGCGGCGGCCGGGGTGCCGGCGCTCGACGGCCTGGGTCCGGTCGGCGGCGGCTTCCATTCCGAGAAGGAATATCTCGAACTGAGCACGCTCACGCCGCGGCTCTACATGCTGACGAAGCTCGTCCAGAGCCTCGGGGAAGATCCGCCGCCGCCCATGAAGTAGCGGGGCCGAGGGAGGCGGGAATTCTAAGCGGCGATCCGGCGGATCCAGTCCTGCAGAACGGCCACGACCTGCTCGGGCGGAGCGTACCCGCGGGTGACGACGCCATACACACCGCCTTCGTTCGGCCCGCCGACCAGCGTCGGGAAGGCGGTCACGCCGGCCCGCTGGGAGATGGCGTAGTCGCGCCAGGTCTCCTGCTTGGCCTCCTCCGAGCTCCACGCCTCGAGGAATCGCGCGCGATCGAGGCCGCTCTCCCCGGCAAGGTCAGCCAGCACCTCGCCCGAGGTGACGTCCCGCCCCTCGCCGTAGAATGCGCGCTGCGCCCGGCCGAGGTAGCTGACGGCCAATTCCTCGCTCTCGCGGCGGACGACCACCACGGCGCGGGCCGCCGGATCGGTGTCGTAGACGAAACCCTCGCGCTCCATGGCGTGGTCGGCGAACGGCAGTCGGGTCGCGTCGTGCACGTGACGCCAGTGCTTCCGGACCTCCAGCTTGGCCTCGGAGGTCATGGCCTGCTCGGTTCCCGGGCGCAGGCCGCCCATGATGGTGCGGACCGGCAGCGCGCGCCCGAAGGCCTTGCGGATCTCCTCGATCACCGGCGAGAAGCCGTAGCACCACGAGCACATGGGATCGGCGAAATAGATGAGGTGCGGCTCGTCCATGGCTGGCCTCCTGTGGCGATGATCGCCCCGAACCGCCCATCCGTCACTTGGAAACGCATCCGGCATCGGCCAGTGTCTTGTCATGGCGCACGACCACCCCGGCGACGATCACGGCCAGCACCCGCCCTCCGACATGGAGCTGCGGGTCAAGGCGCTGGAGTCCCTGCTCGTGGAAAAGGGGCTGGTCGATGCCGCCGCACTCGATGCCATCGTGGACCATTACGAGCACAGGGTCGGCCCCAGGAACGGGGCTCGCGTCGTCGCCAGGGCGTGGACGGATCCGCAGTACCGCGCGCGCCTCGCGGCGGACGCAACGGCGGCGATAGCCGAGCTCGGCTACACGGGCCGGCAAGGCGAACACATGGTGGCGCTGTTCAACGCGCCGGGCATCCACAACATGGTCGTCTGCACCCTGTGCTCCTGTTACCCGTGGCCGGTGCTGGGATTGCCGCCGGTCTGGTACAAGTCCGCGCCTTACCGCTCGCGGGCGGTGATCGACCCGCGCGGCGTGCTCGCGGAGTTCGGCGTGAGCCTGCCCGACGACGTCGAGGTTCGCGTCTGGGATTCGACCGCCGAGGTCCGCTACCTAGTGATACCCGAGCGTCCCGCCGCGACCCACGATCTCGATGCGGAAGCGCTCGCGGCGCTTGTCACCCGCGACGGCATGATCGGGACCGCGCGGCTGTGAACGGCGTGCACGACATGGGCGGCATGCACGGGCTCGGGGCTATCGTTCCGGAGCCGGAGGGCGGGGTCTTCCACCACGCCTGGGAAGGCCGGGTCCACGCCATGACCGTCGCCTCTCCCACCCGTGGCAACATCGACGCCGGACGGCACGAGCGCGAGCTGATCCCCGGGGCCGAGTACCTGGCGATGACCTATTACGAGAAGTGGTTCCGCTCGCTCACGCAGCTGCTGCTCAAGGCTCGGCTTGTCTCCGCGGAGGAACTGGCCCAGGGCCGGGCGGCGCCCGGCGCCCCCAAGGCGAATCCCGTGCTGCCCGCCGCGGCGGTCGAGACCGTGCTCACGCGCCCGGGCAGCTACGTCCGGGACCCGGCCCCGCAGCCCGCATTCAAGGCGGGAGACCGCATCCGCTGCCGCAACATCAATCCGACCGGGCACACGCGCCTGCCGAGGTACGCCCGCGGCAAGACCGGTGAGATCGTGCGCCCCCACGGCGCCCAGGTGTTCCCGGATTCGAACGCCCGCGGCGCCGGCGAGGACCCGCAGCCGCTCTACACCGTTCGCTTCACCGCCGGGGAGCTTTGGGGCGAGGCGGCGAATCCCCGCGACAGCGTGTTCCTGGACCTCTGGGAGCCCTACCTTGAGCGCGCCTGACCTGGCGGCCCTCCCGAGGCTTCCGCGCGACGCCGACGGCCCGGTGTTCGCCGAGCCGTGGCAGGCGCAAGCGTTCGCGCTGGCCGTGCAGCTCAACCGGCAGGGGATCTTCGCCTGGACCGAGTGGGCCGAGGCGCTCTCCGAACAGCTGAAAGCCGCCGGCCCTTCGGACGACGGCTCCCGATATTACGAGTGCTGGCTGGCCGCGCTGGAGCGCCTGGTGGCGGCGAAGCGCTTGGCCGGCGCCGAGGCGCTCGCCCAGCGCAAGCAGGCGTGGGAGGCCGCCTATCGGCGCACTCCCCACGGCAAGCCCGTCACGCTCTAGGCGGCGACCGGCCACTCGGCCTTCTTGTCGCCGTCCTGGGCGACCTTCCAGTGCGGCGCCAGTTCCACGTGCGGTGGGCACGGCGCGATTCCGTTCACGGGAAGCCCGCGGATCTCGTTGGCGAAGGCATGGTTCACGTCGCGGTGGTGCGCTTCGTCGGCCCGGACCACCAGCACCACATCGCGCAGCGTCGCGCCTTCCGACAGGTTCCAGTAGCGCTTGGCGATCGCCGGCGCCGGCACATTGGCCGAGCGGCCATCATCGATCTCGGCGAGGTAGTGCGTATAGCTGATCACCGCCTCTTCCTCGAAGTAGCCCACCACGCGGTGCGCCGTCTTCGGCGAGACCAGGTAGAGGCCGAAGAAGAAGAGATAGAACACCCACTGGGCGGCCACGATCACGAACCGCTCGAACAGCGTCGGCTTGCACACCTCGATGAAGGTCATCAGGTGCATTCGCTCGTTCTCGGCCTCGTCCATCAGCGTCTTGATCCAGCCGCGGTCGTCCTGGATGCGGCGCAGGCACTTCAGGTGATTGAGAGTGGCGCCGACCATGCCGGGCACGGCCGCGACCGTCTCCAGCACCACGGCGCGGTGTCCGTAGCGCTTGGCGAAAAAGGTGTCGGCGAAGAAGCGCAGGAGCTTCACGAAGCCGTACGCGGTGCGATCGGACAATCCGACCGGCTTGTGGTGAACCGAAAGGTCGATGGCCGGGGCGGTCATGGGGGCACTCTCACTCGGGTTTGGCTTGAGGTGACGCCGGTCGAGCGGCGTCGATGGCCGCCTACCTAAGGGACCGCATCGCGGCGCGATATTCGTGGGTTTCCCCTAGGGGTTCTCACGTAGGCTGAGCCGCGCCGGCGAGGCCCAATAGTCTGCGACGTCCCTCGCGGCCGGAGATGGCGGCGCCAATGCAACGGAGAGAAGGACGCGCCCCCGGCGCGCACATTTCAGTCGCGACTTCAGAGCGCCAAGGACTCAGGCCAGCAATGCGCAGGCGCAACAGTCAGCGATCTTGGAATCACCTGCGGGAACCTCCGCGGGCCTCGTACGCTGAAGCTTATCGCGAGGGATGGAACGAATGGTCCAATACGCGGTGACGCTGAAGGATGGCGACTGGACGGTCTTCAAGGACGGCGAGCCCATCGAACGCGGGCTCACCCGGTCCGCCGCCATTCAGTTGGCCAAGGACCTCGCCTTCGAGGCAGAGGAGCGGGGCGACACCGTCGAGCTCCTGATCCAGGGCTACTACGGCGACATGTCGCGCCGGCTCAGCGGCGGCGGGGAGGACTGAGCGGGGCCTCAGCCCCGCCGGGACGCCGACTTGGCCTCGCGCCGGGCGCGGGCTTCAGCCTTCATGGCCGCCTTGCGGTCCTTACGCTCCTGGCGCTTCAGCTCCAGCTGAGCCTGCTCGTCGTTTTCCAGCGCGAGTCGGCGGGCTTCCGCCTCGGCCTCGGCGCGCAGACGGGCCTCTTCCTTTTCGGAGGCGCGGCGGGCGCGGACTTCTTCCAGTTCACGCGTCTTGCGCTGGGCGCGCGTCTCGAACTGTTCGGGACGGACGGTGGGCTTCGGCTTGAACTTCTCGAGGAGGGCTTTGCGGGCCTCCGCCTGGGTGTTCAGGCGGTCGGAAAAGGTATCGATCTTGGATTCTCGCATGCTCGACTTGGGCTGGACTCAAAAGGGGCCGCGCCAAAACCCCCGGGCGCGGGTCGGGTTGCCGGTCGCGATGGCCTTTGCGGCCTCCGCCAGCGGGTTTCGGATCAGCCGACGATCTCGTCGTCGGTGAAGAACTGGGCGATCTCGATCTTCGCGTTGTCCTGGCTGTCGGAGCCGTGGACGGAGTTCTCGCCGACATTGTTGGCGTAGAGCTTGCGGATCGTGCCGGGGGCGGCCTGCTCGGGATTGGTGGCCCCCATCACCTCGCGGTACTTGCCGACGGCGCCTTCGCCTTCCAGCACCTGGACCACCACCGGACCCGAGGTCATGAACTCCACGAGTTCGCCGTAGAACGGACGCTCCTTGTGGACCTCGTAGAATTTCTCCGCCTGGGCGCGCGACATGCGGATGCGCTTCTGGCCAACGATGCGGAGGCCCGCATCCTCGATCACCGCATTGATCTTGCCCGTCAGGTTCCGCTTCGTGGCGTCGGGCTTGATGATCGAGAAGGTACGTTCGGTCATGGGCAGGTCTGGTCTTCCAAATTGCGGGAGAACGGGCGCGAAGCCGCGCCGCGAGGTGGCGGGTCTATAGCGGCAAGGTCCTTTGCCGCCAAGCACCTGCACACCCCATATGGGAACCTGCGGCGGGTTCTGCTATGCAGCCCCGCGGTCAGGCGGCGGCGCGCTCCTGAAATTCTCCTGACCTTCCGTCCTTCCCGCATTTCCTGCGCGAGGCGCCCTGTCGCGCCCGCCCTTCTCCACTCCCGTCAGATGCTTCAGATCAACGACCTCGTTTTCGACGCCTGGGGCCGCCGGTTCCTCGACCAGGCCAGCGTCACCCTGCCCAAGGACGCCAAGGTGGGGCTCGTCGGCCGCAACGGCGTCGGCAAGACCACGCTCTTCAAGCTGATCCTCGGCCAGTTCACGCCCGGCGGCGGGGACATCTCACTGCCGAAGGATGCGCGAATCGGCACTGTCGACCAGGAACACCCAGCGACGCCTGTCCCCTTGCTGGAGACAGTGCTCGCCGCCGATATCGAACGCGGCGCCCTCCTCACCGAGCTGGAGACCGCCCCGCCCGAGCGGCTGGGGGAGATTTACGCCCGCCTGATCGACATCGACGCCGATCGCGCGCCCTCCCGCGCCGCCGAGATCCTGTCGGGCCTCGGCTTTCGCCAGGACGACCTGTCCCGGCCGATGGCGGAGTTTTCCGGCGGCTGGCGAATGCGCGTCGCCCTGGCCGCCGCGCTCTTCGCCGAGCCCGACCTGCTGCTCCTCGACGAGCCGACCAACTACCTCGACCTCGAGGGCGCCCTGTGGCTGGAGGCGCGACTTCGGAAATACCCGCACACGGCGATGATCATCAGTCACGACCGGGAGCTGCTGAACAACTCGGTCGACCACATCCTGCACCTGAAGGACGGCAAGCTGTCGCTCTACCCGGGCGGTTACGACTCCTTCGAGACCCAGCTTTCCGAGAAGCTCCGCCTGCAGGAGGCGACCCGCCTGAAGGTCGAGGCCAGACGCGCCCACATGCAGTCGTTCGTCGACCGCTTCCGATACAAGGCCTCCAAGGCGCGCCAGGCTCAGTCGCGCCTCAAGGCGATCGCCAAGCTGCCGCCGGTGGCCGCCGTGGTCGAGGAGCACGTCGCTCCCTTCACCCTGCCCTCGCCCGAGCGCCCGCTTGCCCCGCCGCTGCTACGGCTGGAGGAGGCCTCGGTCGGCTACGGCGGCCCACCGACCCTGAGCAAATTGAACCTGCGTCTGGACGTTGACGACCGCATCGGCCTTCTGGGCGTCAACGGCGCGGGCAAGTCGACATTCGCCAAGCTGGTCGCCGGCGCGCTGCAACTCGAAGCCGGCAAGATGCACCGCTCGGGCAAGATGCGCGTGGGTTGGTTCCATCAGCATCAGATCGAGGCGCTCGACCCGACCGACACGCCGCTCGACATCATCCGCCGTCAGCTCCCGGACGCCACCGAGCCCCAGCGCCGCTCGAAGCTCGCCCAGTTCGGCCTGGGCTTCGACAAGCAGGGCACGACCGTCGCCAATCTGTCGGGCGGGGAGAGGGCGCGGTTGCTGCTCAATCTCGTCGCCATGGAGGCGCCGCACCTGCTGATCCTCGACGAACCGACCAACCACCTCGACATCGACAGCCGCCGCGCGCTGCTGGAGGCGGTCAACGATTACGAGGGCGCGGTGATCCTGATCACCCACGACCGTTCGCTGATGGAGCTCGTGGCCGACCGGCTCTGGCTGGCCGCGGACGGGACCATCAAGCCGTTCGACGGCGACCTGGAGGACTACGCCCGCTTCGTCCTCGATCGCGCCAGGGCCGCCGCGCGCGCGCCGACGCAGGTCAAGGCCGAGATCGCGGCGCCCGCACCTCCGCCGCCGGCGCCCGCGCGCAAGGCGCCCACCGGCAACGCGCGGCGGCGCGCCGAGGCGGCCGAAGCGGCCCTCGCCCGCGCCGCCCAGGCGCTGGAAGCCATCGACGCAGCCCTGACGGAGCCGAAGGTGCTGACCGGCGACCCCGGAAAACTCGCCGAGCTCGGCCGCCGCCGCGCCGAGGCCCGTGCCGCCCTGGAGATCGCCGAGATGGAATGGCTGGAGGCCCAGGAAGCCTACGAGTCGCTGAAGCCCACGGCCTGACCTTCCGGCGCCGGCACGGTGTCGTGGATCCGCGTCAGGTCGATCTGGATCGCGCCGTCATCCATGTCCTGCAGGATGTGGGTGAAGACGTGGCCCATGCGGATGTCCTCGGGCCGGTAGTTCCGGCGGTCGTTGATCGTCGAGGAGATCGCCTCGTCGAACCCGGCGATGGAGACGAGCAGGCTCGGCCCCTCCGCTCTCAGCCGCTCGGCGTCCATGTCGAACAATGGGCTCTCGGCGTCGATCGGGTGGATGAGGGTCCACGAGAGCGTCAGCACCGGGTTTTCGCTGCGGACCAGCTTGAGATCGAAGAACCGACGAAATGTGCCGCCATCCGCGAGGTGATAGGTGCGCAGGTAGCTTATCCGGCCGCGAACCTCGCTGATCGCATGCAGTCGGCGGCTGGCCACGCGGACCATCAGCGCCCGGCCGCCCTCGTAGGGGGCGATGACCGCGGAATCGGAGAAGATCAGCCGTGGCTTCGGACGGGCGAAGCGGGCGAAGAAGGCGCCGGTGACCAGCGCGGTCAGGAACATGCCCGCGAAGATCTCGACCGTCGCCACGATGTGCCCGTACTTGGTGGCCGGGCTCATCACCCCGTAACCGACCGTCGCGAGGGTCTCCACCGAGAAGAAGAAGGAGTCCCAGAAGTCGCCTGGTTGAGCGTTGGCGACGGCCCCCGGCGCGAGCCAGTAGAACGTCGCGAAGACCAGGTTCACCGCGACCAGCAGTCCCACCACCAGCGCGACGAACGCGCGCCAGCTCATCGACAGGACGAGGTAATAGGGGTCATCCCAGCTGAATCGGGACGCGCCCACCTTCACGGCGCTCACGCCTTGCGAGTCGATGCGGGCGACCGGTCTCCTCATGTCCGACGCTTAGCATGCCCCGCGCGTCCGGCCGAACCGGCGCCGCTTCCATGGCAGGATCAAGGGCTTGGGCGCTCTGTCGAGCTGCGCGGCAGGAACCGGGCTCGGCCCTCGGGCATTGCGGGGCGCGTGACCTTCAGGGACGGACGGGACGGATGCCGCGGATTGTTCCAAAGCTGATCTTCCAGGCTGCGCCGATCGCCATGCTG
>JAGWSE010000345.1 GCA_028869395.1 Alphaproteobacteria bacterium
CAGTACTCGGTTTCCAGGCGGCGAAGCTCGGCCTCGTCGAGGCTGGCGCTGAGTGGCGCGTCGTACATCTTGTCGTGGACTCCTAGAGCGCGGCCGCGCGGCGGGTTTCGACCAGCGAAGCCAGCGTTGCCGTGATTTCGTGGAATGTTTCGAAGGCGTGGTGCGCCTCGCCCCGTCCTGCCGCGTAGTCGGCGAGCGCGCCTTTGGCGAACAGCACGTCGGCGCGATGGGAGACGCAGAAGTCTGAACGCCCATCGCCGACGTAGACCACCGTCTCTGCGGCCCTGGTCCGCGCGGCCGTCGCCGCGCACTTGCAGACGCCTGCGCCCGCCGCGCAGCCCTCGCGCGAGTGCGGCTGCGCGAGGCGCCGCGCGCCCGGCTTGCCCGCGAGGCTGTTCGAGATGACCGGCAAGTGGCCCAGCCCGTGTCGCGAGAGGATCCTGCGGATGAAATAGTCGACCCCGTCGCTGACGATCGTCAGCGGGATCGCGTTGTCGGCGCACCAGGCGGCGAAGGCGGGAAATCCAGGATCCAGCTCGACCCGATCGAGGGCCTCGTCCAGGTCGGCGTCGGCGCCCTGGATGAGGGCCACCTGGCCCCGCATGCAGGTTGAGGCGTCGATCCGGCCGGCGACCCAGTCCGCCTCGAGGGCTTCCCACTGGGGCGCGGCGAGGCTGTCGAGGACGTGATCGGTGGTGTCGATGACGGAGATCGTCCCGTCGAAATCACAGAAGACTTGCATAAGCAGCGACGCATCCTTCCCCCGGACACGCGCTTAGAAGGTCAAGCTGACGCGAACATGATGACAAAGATGAAACAATCAGACTGCGACCTTTGGCAGCTCCACGACCGCACAGAGTCCCCGCGCGCCGTCCGCCCGTTCGCGCAGTTCCAGCCGCCCGCCCAGCAGCCGCACCGCCTCGCCGACGATCGACAGGCCGAGGCCTGATCCGCGAGCTGACGCCCCCTCTCCCCGGTAGAAGCGCTCCATCACCTTGTCCCGCTCGCCGGGCGCAATCCCCGGGCCGGAGTCCACAACGGTCAGCCGCCGAGCCCCGCCCGCGGTGGAAAGCCGCACCGCGACCTCCGACCCCTCCGGCGCGTGGTTTATGGCGTTCTCGACAAGGTTCGCCGCGATCAGCCTGAGCAGCACGGGATCGCCGCCCGGGAGGGCCCCCGGCCCCTCGAACGACAGTTCCACCCGTCGTCGCGAAGCCACCGGCGCCAGGTCCGCGAGCGCGGCCACGGTCTCGGTCTTCAGGTCGCCGCCGTCTGCGGCCGACCCCGCCCCGCGCCGCGTTTCGAGGCGCGCCAGGGTGAGCAGCCGATCGGTCATGTCGGCGGCGCGGTCGACGCTGTCCACGAGCTGGGCGGTCATCGCCTGGCGCTCGGCCGGATCCGCCTCGCCGGCGATCAGCTGGGCCTGGAGTTTCACGGCGGCGAGCGGCGTGCGCAGCTGGTGCGCGGCGTCGTCCAGGAAGCGCCGCTCGTGCTGGACGGAGCGGTCGATGCGTTCGAACAGCCGGTTGATGGAGCGGACGAGCGGGTGCAGGTCGCGGGGCCAGGGCTCCAGCGGCAGGGGCGAGAGGTCGCGCAGTGTCCGCCGGCCGATCTCCGCCACCAGGCTCCTCAGCGCCTGCAGGCCTCCGCTGAGGCTGAGCCAGATCAGCACTCCGGCGGTGGGGATCAGCAGCAGGAGCGGCAGGGCCAGCCCCAAGGCGATGCCCTGGACGAGCACCAGGCGGATATCCATCCGCTCGCCGACCGCCACCGTGATCCGCTTCGAGGGCACGTGCAGGGTGTAGATGCGCCAGCTGTCCTGCGGCTCGTCCACCTCGCTGAACCCGTCCTGTGCGGGCGGTCCGCCGAGCTGCGGCCCGGTGTCGGAGCGCAGAACCAGGCGCCGCCCCTGCCAGATGCGGAACATCCGCCAGTCGGCATAGCTGTCGAAGGCCTGCCGGTCCTCGGGGCTGAGCAGCGCCGTGTCGTCCACGGAGAGTTCGGCCTGCGAGCCCGCCGCCTCCTCCTTCTCACCCAGTTCGTCGGCCACCAGGGCGCGCAGCACATTGGCGCCGACGATGAGTTGTCCGTCGTAGATCTCGTTGATCCGACGCTGGGCGGTGAAGAAGGCCAGGCCGCCCACAACCAGCACGATGATCAGGAACAGCACGCCCACCCGGCCGAACAGGGCGGTGACGAGGGACCCGGGACGGGCCGAGGCGCGGCGGCTCATGTTTCCTTCGGGATCGTGTAGCCGAGGCCGCGCGCGGTCACGATGAGACCGGCGCCCAGCTTGCGGCGCAGGCCGTAGACGGCGACCTCGATCGTGTTGCTCTCCACCTCGGCGGTGTCGTCGTAGAGCGCGCCTTCCAGCTCCTCCTTGGAGACGAACTGGCCCATGCGGCGCATCAGAGCCGCGAGCACCTTGAACTCCTTGGCGGTGACCGCCACGGTCCGCCCCTCGTTCGACACCGTCCGGGCGGCGAGGTCGACGCTCACCCCATGTGCGGACAGCGCATCGCTGGTCCGCTTCTCGCCGCGACGGATCTGGGCGCGGATCCGGGCCAGCAACTCGTCGAGGTCGAATGGCTTGACCACATAGTCGTCCGCCCCGGCGTCGAGGCCCTCGACCTTCTGCTCGGGGCGGTCGCGGGCGGTGACGATGATCACCGGCGTGGCGTCGCGGCGTGCGCGGATGTCCTTCAGTGCGTCGAGCCCGCTCACCGTCGGAAGGCCGAGATCGAGGAGGACGAGGGCGTAATTCTGCGCCCGGACGGCGGCCAGCGTCTCCTCGCCGGTCGTGGCGAGGTCGACGGTGTAGCCGGCCCGCTGCAGGGCCCGCCTGAGCCCCGAGCCCAGCATCGGATCGTCTTCGGCGATGAGCAGCCGCATGCGCCTAAGCTAGAGCCCCTGCCGCCGCGGGCAAGCGCCTGCGTCGAAATGCAAGAGGCGCCCCGCATCCCTGCGGGGCGCCGCTGCCTCGGTCACGCGTGGTCCTAGAACCGGTACTGCAGCTCGATGCCGTAGGTGCGCGGCGGCGTCAGCAGATAGCCGACGGCGACGCCGTTCTCCTGGATCCGGTTGGGGGCGATGTTCACCACCGAGGTGCCCTGTCCGATCACCGGGATCGGCTGGAGCGCCGTTCCGGACCCGAGCACATAGCCCGGGATGTAGCCCGCGCGCCGGGCGGCCGCCGCACCGCCCTCGTAGCCGAGGCTGTCGGCGATGTTCTTGACGAAGGCGATCACCGTCAGGTGGCCGTCAGGCCCCTTCCAGGTGAGGCGGGCGTCCCACTGGTCGTAGGCCGGAGCCTCATAGTAGTCGCGGTTGAACAGCGACCCGTACTGCTTGTCGCGCCAGACGTAGTTCACCGCCGCCGTGACCGACCCGGCCGTCATGACCCAGGTGTAGTTCACGTCCACCGCGACCTTGTTCTTGGGCGCGTTGGGCAGCTGGCTGCCGACGATGCTCTGCGGGCGCTGGTAACCGCCGGGCCCGGTATAGGGCACGAAGGCGCCGGCGGCGTTCTGGTAGTACGAGCCGGGCCCGGTGAAGACATCCGCCGAACACGGGCTCTTGGTGGCGGGCGCCACAGGCGCGCAGGCGGAGAAGGCGAAGTCGGGCTTGGCCCCCGCGGCGAGCGCGGCCGGGTCGGCCGGGTCCACCACGCCGTCGCCCTTGGTCACGTGGGCGTCCAGGTAGGAGTAGTTGAAGAGGAACTGCAGGTGGTCGATCGGTTGCCAGATCGACTCCAGCTCGAAGCCTTGGCTCTTGGCCTTGGGCACGTTGTAGAAGATCGAGTTCGCCGGGCCCACCGCGCCGGCCGTCTGGGCCACCGAGAGCGGGATCTGGTCGTTCTCGTAGTTGTAGTAGAAGACCGCCGCATTGACCTGCAGCGTGCGGCCGAACTGCTTCTTCAGGCCCACCTCGAAGGCGTCGAGGTGTTCGGGCTGGGTCGACGGCGAGGCGCCGATCGTGGTGTCGATGCCGATCCGGAAGCCGCCCGCCTTATAGCCGCGGCTATAGGTGGCGTACATCATGGTGTTCGGGCTGGGATCCCACTGCAAGCCCAGGGTCCCCGTCGTCGCCGACCAATGCTCGTCGTAGCCGCGGGTGGCGAAGCCGGTGGCCGGATCCACGTTCGTGGTGGTCGACACCCCTTCGGGCAGCTTGTTGGCGGGGCTGTAGGTCAGCACGCCGGCGAACGGCTGGGTCAGGTCGAGGACGAAGTTGGAGCCCAGGAGCTCCGGTGCGACGCCGCACTGGACGACGTCGTAGCAGAGCAGCCGCAGGGACTCCTCACCCTTCTTGCGGTCGTAGGTGTAGCGCAGGCCGGCGGTCAGCTTCCAGGTGGGCGTGAACTGCCAGTCGATCTGGCCGAACGCCGCCTTGGACTTGGTGTTCAGCGACGGGCGGTCGTCATAGATGCGGTTGTTCGGCGCGAGCGCCGGGCAGTGGAAGCCCGTGACGTTGCAGACGGCGTTGGTCAGGAAGCCCGGCGCGAGCGTCGAGGCCGGCTGATCCATGAGGGTCGTGTAGACCGGCTGAACGTAGTCCTCGTCGTAGTAATAGAGGCCCAGGATCCACTGCAGCGGACCCTTGTCGGTCGAGGCGAGGTTCAGCTCGTTGCTGACCCAGTTCAGCGCTTCATGGTAGTTGAACGCGTAGCGCGGATGGACGACCGGGCCGCCGCCCGGGATGACCAGGGTCGACGGTCCCGCCAGGCCCGCCGGCAGCACGCGCGGCAGCTGGAAGGCGACGATCGGCGCCTGGTCGACCGGCGTCGGGCCGGTGAGCGCATAGTCGTAGTGCGTGCCGCCGAGGATGTACTTCAGGTCCATCTTCGGGAAGTGGTAGTCCCACTCGCTGGCGAAGATGGTCGTGCCGGTCAGCTTCACCTGGTAGGGCACGTCGCTCGTGAACTTGCGCGGATCGTCCGTCGCGGCGTTGTGGCACGCCTGCGCCAGAGACATGCCGGGCGGCGTCTCGATGTTGGTGATGCCCGGATTGTTGATCCCGGTGGCCGTCGTCGTGAGGCAGGCGTAGCCGGACGTCGGCGCGATGGCCGCGTTGCCGAACTCGTAGGTCGGGAAGGGCGCGGGGGTCCAGGTGTTGCGCGAGCCCGGCCCGCCGCCGTCGTTGTGCCAGTCCTGCCAAGCCAGCTTCACCCAGCCTTCGAAGTTGTCGGTGAAGTGAAACTTCAGCTGGCCCTCGACATACTTGGTGTCGATGACGTTGCCTTCGCCGAGCTGGCCGGGGACGTTGTTCTGGTACCAGCCGTCGCTCTGATGGGTCCAGTTGGCGCCGGCCCGGAACTCGACGCCCGGGATCATCGTCGGCCCTGAGATCGCGCCTTCCAGCACCGAGTAGCCGAAGTTCTGATATTCGCCGCGGACTTCGGCGTAGAAGGTGTCCGTCGGCCGCTTGGAAATGATGTTGATCGCGCCACCGATGGCGTTGCGCCCGTAGAGGGTGCCCTGCGGTCCGCGCAGCACCTCGATCCGGTCCACGAACAGCGGCGTCTTGCCGGCCTCGGTCGTGGACGACGTGTAGATGCCGTCCGAATACTGCGCCACCGATCCGTCCGCCGCGTGGACGTTGGTGTTCCGACCCACGCCGCGCAGCGTATTGCGGTCGTTCTGGGCGTTGTACTCGAGGCCCGGCGTGAAGTTGGTCAGGTCGGCGATGGTGTTGACGCCGATCAGGTCACGCTTCTCCGAGGTGAAGGCGGAGACGGCGACCGGCACGTCCTGCAGGCTCTGCTCCCGCTTTTCCGCCGTGACGACCAGTTCCTCGATCGTGTTCGCCGCCTCGGGCTGGGCGGCGGCCTTGGTCTGTGCGTGGGCCGACGCCCCGACGAAGGCGGCCATGATGGCGCCGGACGCCAGCAGATGACGCTTCCAATGCATATGAGTGAGCCTCCCCAGGTTCAGCGAGCGCCGTTTGTTTTTCGCGCTTCTTTCCCAAGCTGTAGCATGGCCTCAGTCGCGTCAACAATCTCCATGTTATCGCCGATCACTCTTCGGACCATTTCTAGTTGCAATCCATGAATTCAGACACATCGGATTGCGATTGTCCTTCGACCTGACTCTCTCTTCCATTCGTGTCCTTGGATTTGCCGCGTTATCGCCGCACTATCTCCCTTCCATCACCATATTCCGGGCGCGGCGGCCCGACCTGATCCGACAGGCTTCACACCTTGTAGTTGCGAGAGAGCCGCCACGGAGCGTCGCTTGGTCGCGAGGCCCCGGGCGCGCCGGGCGGCTAACCTGCCGCGGCGCCGATAGCCCGCCCGCCTCTTCAGGACCGCCTGTGGCCGATCCCACGCCCACCTTCGCCACCATCCGCCTCGTCAACAGGCTGGCGGTCCCGGGCATACTGGACACCATCCTGGTCGGACGGCTCAGCCGAGACTTCGTCGACGCTCTGATCGTGCTGGCGATCGTACAGGCCAACGTCAGCGCCCTGGCCCGCAATCCGGAGCTGCAGCGCGCCTACGGCGCCTACGACGAGCCGCCCCCGGACGAACTGCGCCGCCCGGTCAGCATCAACGCGATCGCCCATTCGCTGCGCCTGCCCTACGAGACGGTCCGCCGCCGCATCGCGCGCATGGAGAAGGTGGGCAACTGCGAGGTCTCCGACCGAGGCGTCATCGTTCCGGCCCGCGAGGTGAACTCGCCTCAGCATTTCGCGGCGATGGTCGTGGTGTGGGAGCGGATCCGGGAGCTGTATTGCCGGCTTCGCGACCTGGGCCTCATGGACGAGGTCCCGCGCAAACCCTCTGCCGCCACCGAGATCCCCATGCGGGCTGTCGCGCGGATCTCGTCGGACTACATGCTGCGCACGGTCGAGAACATCACCACCGTTTTCGATGGCCTCGTGCCCGGTGTGGTCTGGTTCGCCGTCCTGCGCGCCAACACCGAGGACCTTCCCGACACCGATCGCGGCGGGGCGGGCGCGAGCGAGGCCGAGTTCATCGAGGACGGCCGCAGGCGACCCGTCCGGCCCGCGGAAATCGCCCGCCGTCTCGATGCGCCGGCTGAAACCATCCGCCGCTACGCCGCCGAACTCGTGGAGGCAGGTCGCCTGCGGCGCACGCCGAAGGGGCTGATCGCGCCGGCCGCGGTGCTGGCCCGACCGGCCGCCTTGAAGATCATGAAGGACAGCTACGCCGATCTCATGCGGATGTACGCCGGGCTTGGTCAGCTCGGGGTCCTGGCCGAGTGGGATCGACTGTCGCCGCCCCTTCGCGGCGCCGCCTGAGGGCCGCTGCGGCGGGGAGCCGCAGCGAATTTCTAAACCCCAAATTGAGTAGGTCTCGTCTTCAACCCGGGCGCAGCTTCGCCGTACTCCAGGCTCATCGGAGACGGCGGCGCCCGCCATGAAGAGCTCGTTCGGAGCCATGCGCCGCGGTCGATTTCAACTTGGAGCACGGCC
>JAGWSE010000346.1 GCA_028869395.1 Alphaproteobacteria bacterium
CCGCGGTCGCCGTGCGTGCCGAGATAGATGACGAAGGCGTCGGCCTCGGAGAGGTCGATCTCGTCGGCGCCCAGCAGGAAGAGCACGTCCGCCCCGCCCTTCTTGACGAGCTCGCCAGCCGCCCTACCGCCCGCGGCGGGGACGAAACCGAGGTCCAGTCCGCCGACGCGCGCGGCGGCTGTGTGCAGCACGTTCCAGGTCGCGCCGACGCTCTTGGCGAGACCGGCTGCAGCCCTCAGCACGGCCGCGCCGTCGCTCCGGGCGAGCGCCCCTGCCCCGACAATCACCGCTGGGTTCTTGGCCGCCTTGAAGGCCTGGACGAAGTCGTTGCGCTGACGGGAGAACCCGGTCAGCGTCTGCGTCCCCGCGCCCAGATAGTCGTAGGGATAGGTGAGGTCGGCCTGTTCACCGATGACGCCGACGCGCAAGCCGCCGTTCAGCCAGCGCTTGCGCAGCCGCGCATTGAACACCGGCGCCTCGAGCCTCGGATTGGTCCCGATCAGGAGGACCACGTCGGCCTCCTCGATCCCCGCGAGCGTCGAGTTGAACAGCCAGCTCGCCCGCGGGCCGTCGCCCAGGGCCATGCCGTCCTGGCGGCAGTCGAGGCTCGCAACGCCCATGGCGCCGAACAGGTCGCGCGCCGCCTTCATGGATTCGGCGTCCTGCAGGTCGCCGGCGATGACGCCGATGCGGTCAGGCGACGTCGCCTTCAGCCTGGCGGCGACGGCGTCCAGCGCCTCGTTCCAGGTGGCGGCGCGGAGCTTCTTCTTCTCGCGGATGTAGGGCCGGTCGAGCCGCTGGCGCGAAAGTCCGTCGACGGCATAGCGGGTTTTGTCGGAAATCCACTCCTCGTTGATCTCGTCGTTGGTCCGCGGCAGCACGCGGAGCACCGCGGGACCGCGGCTGTCGACGCGGATCGACGAGCCGAGCGCATCGTGCACATCCACGCTCTCGGTCTTCTTCAGCTCCCAGGGCCGATAGTTGAAGGCCCAGGGCTTGTGGGTCAGCGCGCCCACCGGGCAGAGGTCGACGGCGTTGCCGCTGAGCTCGGACGTCACAGCCCTGTCGAGATAGGTCGTGATTTCAACATCTTCGCCGCGGGAAATGAGACCGATCTCGGGAACGCCGGCCACCTCGGTGATGAAGCGGACGCAGCGCGTGCACTGGATGCAGCGGGTCATCACCGTCTTGATGACCGGGCCCATGAACTTCTCTTCGACGGCCCGCTTGTTCTCCAGGTAGCGGCTGTCGTCCCGGCCATAGCCCATGGCCTGGTCCTGCAGGTCGCACTCACCGCCCTGGTCGCAGATCGGACAATCCAGCGGGTGATTGATGAGCAGGAACTCCATCACCCCGTGGCGGGCCTTCTTCACCATCGGCGTGTCGGTGAAGATCTCCTGGCCTTCCGCGGCCGGCAGCGCGCACGACGCCTGCGGCTTCGGCGGGCCGGGCTTCACCTCGACCAGGCACATCCGGCAGTTGCCCGCGATCGATAGCCGCTCGTGGTAGCAGAAGCGCGGGATCTCCTTGCCCGCGAGCTCGCAGACCTGGAGGACGTTCATCCCCGGCTCGAACTCGATCTCGACTCCGTCGACCTTGGCGATAGGCATCCTGAGTTACTCCGCCGCGATCGAGGCGCCGGGATAGGATCCCCTGCGCGCGCGGTAGCTGGTGATCCGCTCCTCCACCTCGTGGCGGAAGTGCCGGAAGAGGCCCTGGATGGGCCAGGCGGCCGCGTCGCCCAGGCCGCAGATGGTGTGGCCTTCGACCTGGGAGGCGACGTCTAGCAGGAGATCGATCTCCTCCATCTCGGCCTCGCCGCGGACCATGCGTTCCATGACCCGCCACATCCAGCCCGTGCCCTCGCGGCACGGGGTGCACTGACCGCAGCTCTCGTGCTTGTAGAAGTAGGCCGCGCGCGCGATGCCCTTCACCAGGTCCGCGTCCTTGTCGAACACGATCATGGTGCCGGTGCCGAGCCCCGAGCCCCTGGCCTGCAGGTCCTCATAGGTCATGACGGCCTGATCGCACTCCGAGGCGGGGATCATGCGCACCGAGATGCCGCCGGGGATCACCGCCTTGAGGTTGCCCCAGCCACCGCGGACGCCGCCGAAATGGTCCTCAATCAACTGCTTGACGGAGATGCCGACGACTTCCTCGACGACGCACGGCTTGTTCAGGTGCCCTGAGCCCGCGAACAGCTTCGTTCCCGTCGACTTCTCGGTGCCGAAGCCCGCGAACCATTCCGCCCCGCGGCGCAGGATGGCGCCGACGACCGCGATGGACTCGACATTGTTGACCGTGGTCGGGCAGCCGTAGATGCCGGCGCCCGCCGGGAATGGCGGCTTCAGGCGCGGTTGGCCCTTCTTGCCCTCGAAGCTTTCCATCAGGGCGGTTTCGTCGCCGCAGATGTAGGCGCCGCCGCCGTGGGTCACCCGCACGTCGCAGTCCCAGCCGTGGACATTGCCAGGGCCGATCAGCTTGGCGTCATAGGCCTGGCGGATGGCCGCCTGCAGGCGCTCGCGCTCGTGGACGTACTCGCCGCGGATGTAGATGTAGGCGGTGTGCGCGCGCATGGCGCGGCAGGCGATCAGGCAGCCCTCGATCAGCAGGTGCGGATCGTTGCGCAGGATCTCGCGGTCCTTGCACGCGCCGGGCTCGCTCTCGTCGGCGTTGACCAGCAGGTAGTGCGGCCGCTCGCTCTCCTGCTTGGGCATGAAGGTCCACTTCAGCCCTGTGGGGAAGCCGGCGCCGCCACGGCCGCGCAGGCCCGAAGCCTTGATCTGGTCGCAGATCCACTCGGGCGTCTGGGCCATTATGTCGGCCGTGCCATTCCACGCGCCGCGCTTCTTCGCGCCCTCCAGGCCCCAGTCGTGGACCCCGTAGAGGTTGGTGAAGATGCGATCCTTGTCCTGCAGGATGCCGACCACGGCCGCTTAAGCTCCCTTGTCCGCGCGCCTGAGGCCCGCGATGAACCAGATCTGCGCCCCGACGCCCACCAGCATCAGGACGGCGAACACGCCGAGCGCCCAGTCGAGGTGGAAGCGGAAGTAGCCCACCAGCGCGCCCATGGCCGCGAGCACGGCCACGACGTTGACCGCGCCCATGACAGCCAGGCGGCGCTTCGCGGCTCGCACGTCGATCGTCACGCCTTTTCCTTCGCCGAAGGCTTCTGGGGAAGGTTGGGGATCTTGATCTTCTTGGCGCGCGATCCGTCGTAAAGCGCCGGGTCGACGAGCGTCATCGGGCCGCCTTCAGGCGCCGCCCCCTGGCGTCCGATCGCCGACCCGGGCTTGGGCGTCTTGCCGGCCGCGAAGTCGTCGAGCAGCTTTCCGAAGCTCTCGGGCGTCAGGTCTTCGTAGTACTGGTCGTTGATGGCCGCCATCGGCGCATTCGAGCAGGCGCCCATGCACTCGACTTCCTGCCAGTAGAACTTGCCGTCGGCGGAGACGTGGTCGTGCGGACCGATACGGCGCTTGCAGACCTCCATCAGCGCTTCGGAGCCGCGAAGCTGGCATGGCGTCGTTCCGCACACCTGCACCAGGGCATGAGTGCCGACCGGCTCCAGCATGAACATGGTGTAGAAGGTCGCGACTTCGAGCACCCGGATCACCGGCATGCCGAGTAGCTCGGCGACGGCGCGGATGGCCGGCTCGGAGACCCAGCCTTCCTGCTTCTGCACGAACCACAACACCCCGATCACCGCCGATTGCTGCCGGCCGGGCGGGAAGTTGGCCATGTGGGCCTTGGCCGCCTTCAGGGTGGCGGGCTTGAACTCAAAGCTCTCGGGCTGGACCTCGGCCAGACGACGGACGCTCAACGGTCGATCTCCCCGAACACGATGTCGAGCGATCCCAGGATGGCGGAGACGTCGGCCAGCATGTGGCCGCGATTCATCCAGTCCATCGCCTGCAGGTGCGGATAGCCCGGCGCGCGGATCTTGCAGCGGTAGGGGCGGTTGGTGCCGTCGCTGACGAGATAGACGCCGAACTCGCCCTTGGGCGCCTCG
>JAGWSE010000347.1 GCA_028869395.1 Alphaproteobacteria bacterium
TCGACGCACCTGCTGTTCATCACCAAGAACCTGGAGCGGATCGGCGACCACGCGACGAACATCGCCGAGCTCGTCTGTTACGAGGCGACGGGCGGGGAATTGTCGGACAGGCCGAAGGCGAGCTAGGCCCAATACGGTTCAGTTAGATGCGCCATTAACACCCCGGTAACCGACGCATGAATCTATGCTGCCGAATCGGGGGCGAGATCGATGGCGCGGACGGCGGCGAGGCTCGGGGCGGGGACGCGGATCAGCGATTTCGTGACGGTGGGGCTGATCGCCCGCACCTATCCGCTCTCGAAGGTGCGGCAGGTTCTGGCGGACACCGGCAAGGCGAGCCGGCGGGAGCGGGAGCTGCCGGCGCACGTGGTGGTCTACTACGTGATCGCACTGGCGCTGTTCATGAGCGTCTCGTGCCGCGAGGTCCTGCGCTGCCTGTTGGAAGGCGTCCATTGGCTGAGCGATGCGCGTGGGGCGCTGAAGATCGCCACCAAGTCCGGCATCTCGCAGGCGCGCTCACGGCTCGGCCCGGAGGTGATGCAGCGGCTCTACGAGGAGACGGTGAGGCCGCTCGCCACGGCGCGGACGAAGGGGGCCTGGTTCCGCGGGCGGCGGCTGGTCAGCCTGGACGGCAGCACGTTCGACGTGGCCGACGAGCCGGCGCTGGAGGCGGCGTTCGGCCGCCCGGGGGCGTCGCGCGGCGAAGGGGCCTTTCCGCAGGTGCGGATGGTCGCCTTGGTGGAGAGCGGCGTGCATGTGCTGTTCGCCGCCAGGATCGCCGGGTGCAAGGTGGGCGAGCTGACCCTGGCCGCGCAGGTGATCGCGAGCCTTTCACCCGGCATGCTCTGCCTGGCGGACCGCAATTTCCTCAGCTTCGATTTATGGACGCAGGCGCAGCAGACGGGCGCGGACCTGCTGTGGCGCGCCAAACAAGGGCGGGATCTGCCGGAAGACGAGCGCCTGGCGGACGGCTCCTACCTCAGCCGCATCTTTCCTGGCGATCACCGCAAACGCCATTCGGACGGCATCAGGGTGCGGGTCATCGACTATCGTCTCTTCGGCGTCGCGGACGCCGAGCCGATGTACCGGCTGGTCACCACCCTCCTGGATCCGGCCGAGGCGCCCGCCGCCGAGCTCGCCGCCCTCTATCACGAGCGCTGGGAAATCGAGACGGTGCTGGGCGAGCTCAAGACCCACTTGCGAGGCTCCAAGATCGTGCTCCGCAGCAAGACCCCCGAGCTTGTGATGCAAGAAATCTACGGCCTGTTGTTGGCGCACTTCGCAGTCCGAGGGCTGATGCATGAAGCCGCGCTGAGCGCCGACGAGGATCCAGACCGACTATCCTTCATCCACGCCGTTCGGGTCATCCGCCGGAAGATCGCCGCGTTCGGCTGCGTTTCCCCCTCGGAAGAGAGCTGCGCTGCATAGGGCGGTTCTGGAGGAAATCCTCCAGGAGCGATTGCCGCCCCGCGATCACCGGCGCAACAAGCGCGGCGTCAAACGAAAGATGAGCAACTTTCCCATCAGGCGAAGGGCCGACCGGCCCCCGCCTCCAATCGACATTGCCCTTCGAATTCAGATTGTTATCTGAACCGTATTGCGGCTAGACCAACTCCTCCACCACAGCCGTCAGCCGCATGAGGTCCTGCGGGCGCGAGAGGCGATGGTCGCCGTCCTTGATCAGGGTGAACACCACGTCCTGGCCTTTCAGCGCGTTGGCGAGCTCCAGGGCGTGCGCCCACGGGACGTCCGGGTCCGCGCCGCCCTGCAGGATGCGCACGGGCGCCTCGATGGGCACGGGGCCCGGCAGGATCGACCAGCGGGCGCCGTCCTCCAGCAACGCGCGGGTGATCGGATAGGCCTCGCCGTAGAGCGAGGGCCTCAGCCAGACGCCGGTCCGCTCCAGGTCCGCGCGGCCTTCCGGCGGGATGCCCGGCGCCATCAGCTTGTCGGTGAAGTCCGGCGCGGGCGCCACAAGCGCCATGCCCCGGATGCGGTCCGGCGCAGCCACCGCGACCAGGCAGGCGAGCCATCCCCCCATGGACGAACCCACGAGGACCGCCTCCCCCGGCACGAGTTGCGAGAGCACCGCCAGGCAATCGTCGCGCCAGCGGGTGATGGTCCCCTCGGCGAAGTCCCCGCTCGATTCCCCATGCCCGAAGTAGTCGAAGCGTACATAGGCGCGGCCGGTCGCAACCGCCCAGTCGGACAGCGCCTGCGCCTTCGTCCCGGCCATGTCCGACCTGAAGCCGCCCAGCCACACGATCGTCGGACCGCGACCCGCCACCCGGCGGAAGGCGAGCCGCTGGCCATCGGGCCGGGTGAGATAGCCGCTCTCTTCGCGCATGACGGGTTCCTGACCTGCGGCGACGGCGCCGCCCCCTCCCGCTTTACGACTCGCCGTTTCGGCGTATGCAAGGGGTCGTGGCCCTGCCCCCGTATTTCACTCTCCTGCAAGTCGTCCCGGAGCTGGATACCGGGGGGGCCGAGCAGACGACGATCGATGTCGCCCGCGCCGTGATCGAAGCGGGCGGCCGCGCGCTGGTTGCGACGCGCGGCGGGCGCATGGCGGCGCGGCTGGTGAGCGACGGCGCGCGGCTTGCGCAGATGCCTGTGCACGCCAAGAACCCGCTCACCATGATGGGCAACGCCGCCCGGCTGGTCGAACTTATCCGCCGGGAGAAGGTCACGCTCGTCCACGCCCGCTCGCGCGCGCCGGCGTTCTCCGCGCTGTGGGCCGCGCACGTGACCGGGACGCCCTTCGTGACAACCTATCACGCGATCTACAGCCTCGGGGGACCTCTGAAGCGCTGGTACAACGCGGTGATGGCGCGCGGCGACATGGTGATCGCCAATTCCGAGTACACCCGCGAGCACGTGCTGGCCGAACACGCGGTCGATCCGGGAAAGGTCGTCACCATCCACCGCGGCGTTGACCTCGACCGCTTCAATCCCGCCTGGGTGACGCCCGACCGGATCCAGGCGCTGCGAGAGGCCTGGGATGCGCCGGACGATCCCACGCTCACCACCTTCCTGCTCGCCGGCCGCATGAGCCGCAAAAAGGGCCACGAAGTGATCGTCGACGCGGCCGCGCGCCTGAAGGCGATGGGGCGCGAGGATTTCCGCATCCTCTTCGTCGGCGACGATCAGGGCCGCACCGGCTACAGCGCCGAGATCGGGCGCAAGATCGCCGAGGCGGGTCTGGAAGAGCAGGTCCGCATCGTCGGCCATTGTGATGACATGCCCGCGGCCTACCTGTTGGCCGATGTGGCGCTCACGCCGACCACCCTGCCCGAAGCCTTCGGCCGAACCGCCGTCGAGCCGCAGGCGGTGGGGCGGCCGGTGATCGCCTCGCGCGAGGGGGCCATGACGGAAACGGTTGTGGATGGCGTGACAGGCTGGCTGGCGACGCCGGGCGACGTGGAGGCGTGGGCCGTAGCCCTGCGCCGGGCCATGGACCTCGGCCCCGGGAGACGCGTCGAGATGGGGCTCGCCGCCATGAACCGATCACGCCAGCTCTATCGGGTCGACGCCATGTGCGCCGCGACGCTTGCGCTCTATGAACGGGTCCTGGAGGCCCGCGCCTGATGCCACCCCGCAGTGTCGAGAAGATCCTGGTCATCAAGCTGTCGGCGCTCGGCGACTTCGTGCTCGCGCTCGCGGCCATGAAGAAGATCCGTGACGCGCACAAGAAGGCGCACATCACGCTTCTGACCACGCCTCCGTTCGCGGCGCTGGCGAAGTCGAGCCCCTACTTCAACGCGGTCTGGACGGACGGACGTCCTGAGACCTTCGGGGAATGGACCGCCCTGCGGCAGAAGCTGCGGGCGGCCAGCTTCGACCGCGTCTACGACCTGCAGACCTCCGGCCACTCGAACCGCATCTTCCACCTGATGCGTCCCAATCCGCCGGCCTGGTCGGGCATCGCCATGGGCTGCTCGCTGCCGCACAGGAACACCCTGCGCGACAGCATGCACACGCTCGAGCGGCAGGCGGATCAACTGATGTACGCCGGCATCTGGCCGGACGCCCCGACCGCGCCGGGAAGCGCGCCGGCGCCGGACCTCTCGTGGATCTGGAAGACGCAGCCCGCCGAGCGCGACGTGCCCGGCGGGGTGAGGCCCCGGCCGTATGTCATGTTCGTGCCCGGCGGCTCGTCGCATCGGCCGGAGAAGTGGTGGCCCGTCGACAACTATGCCGAGCTCGCCCGCATCCTCTACGCGCGCGGCTACGACATCGTGATCATCGGAGGTGTGCAGGAGACTCCGATGGCGCATGCGATCCAGCGCGTGGCGCCGCGCGCCCGCGATCTCACCGGCCGCACCGACTTCGCGCGCGTGGCCATGCTGGGCGCGAAGGCCGCGCTCGCCATCGGCAACGACACGGGACCGCTGCACCTTGCGGCCGCCAGCGGCGCGCCGACGCTGGTGCTCTACTCAAAGGCCTCGGACCCGACGCTGACCGCGCCGCGCGGCAACGTCAAAATCCTGCAGGTGGAGCGGCTGTCGGACCTGCCTGTTGCAAAGGTGGCGCAGGCGGCCTCTTCCCTGCTCGCCCAGACGGCCGGCGCAGCTTGATAGAGCCGTAACCCTCGGCCATATAATTAGGCTGGCGACCGGAGCGTCTTTGGCGCGCCGGCGCTTTCGCATTGAAACAACCACGGAGCACCGCCTATTCGCCGCCCGATGCAAGCGCCTCCCGTCAAGGACGGGCCGCGCATGAACGAAGACATCCGCGTTCCCCGCGTCCTGCTCATCGATCAGAACGGTGAAAAGCAGGGCGTCATGCCAACCTCCGCCGCCATCGAAGCGGCCGAAGAAGCCGGCCTCGATCTCGTGGAGATCGTCCCGAACGCGGATCCGCCCGTTTGCAAGATCCTGGACTACGGCAAGTTCAAGTTCCAGGAGCAGAAGAAGAAGAACGAGGCGCGCAAGCGGCAGAAGGTGGTGGAGATCAAGGAGATCAAGCTCCGCCCCAACATCGATATCCACGACTACGAAGTCAAAGCCCGCTCCATGCACCGCTTCTTCGAGGAGGGCGACAAGGTGAAGGTCACCCTGCGTTTCCGGGGACGCGAGCTGGCGCACCCGGAACTCGGCATGAAGCTTCTGCAGAAGGTCAAGGCCGACTTCGAGCCGATCGCCAAGGTGGAGTACGAGCCCCGCATGGAGGGCCGCCAGATGATCATGATCCTGGCGCCCCGGTAGGCTTCCGGCGCCCTCATCCCACGCAGGCGGCCACCCCTTGGGTGGCCGTTTTGCTACAGGGCCCCAAAACGCGATTAGAACGCTTGTTCGCCGCCTCGGCGCAGATTACCAGCGTTCACCATGTCAGACACCGCGCCGCAGGAGGCGACGCCGCCTCGATGGGCGGCGCCATCGCTGATCGCCCTGATCTTCCTGAACCAGCTCGGCTTCGGGATCGTCGTCCCGTTGCTGCCGTTCTACGGCAAGTCGTTCAATGCGCCGGCCTGGCTGATCGCGCTGATTTTTTCCGCCTTTTCGGTGGGCACCTTCTTCGGCGAACCCTTCTGGGGTCGCCTGTCGGACAAGTACGGCCGCAAGCCGCTTCTGATCTCGACGATCTGCGGCAACTGCGTCTGCTATTTCGCCCTGGCCTTCGCGCCCTCGGCCTGGATGGCCGTCCTGATCCGCCTGCTGGGCGGGCTCTCGAGCGGCAACGGCTCCGTGGTGCAGGGCTACCTCGCCGACGTGACCAAGCCCGAAAAACGCACGCGCGTGATGAGCTGGATGAGCGCGTCGTGGAACGTCGGCCTGATCGTCGGCCCGACGCTGGGCGGTATCTTCGCCAAGCCGAGCCTCGGGCCCGTCGGTTTCCAGCTGCCGCTGTTCATCGCCTCCGCCCTCTTCGCCACCTCGGCGGTCTGCATCGCGCTCTTCATTCGCGAGAGCCGCCAGCGGGACCGGACCAACACCTTCCGCCCGAACCGCTGGGCGGCCTTCGGCATGGCCGTGCGCGACCCGGTGATCGGGCGGCTCTTCCTGCTGACCTTCATGGTCGGCTTCGCCTTCACCGGTATCGAATCCATCTTCGGTCTCTGGACGCAGGCCCGGTACGGCTGGGGACCGCGGGACGTGGGCGTGGCCTTCGCGTTCGTGGGCGTCGCCTCGGCGATCACCCAGATGACGGCCACGGGCCCTCTCTCGGAGCGGTTCGGTCAGGGGCGGATGCTGGCCGTCGGCATGGCGATCACCATGATCTGCATCGGCCTGCAGCCGCTTTCCACGGGCGGGCCGATGACCATCGCCCTGATGACTCTGTCCGCGATCGGGCAGTCGGTCGCCTGGCCCAACGTCTCTGCCATGATCTCCCAGACGGCGGAGCCGCACCGTCAGGGCCAGATCCTGGGCCTCAACAACGCCATGGGCGCCGCGGCGCGGGTCTGCGGCCCGTTCTGCGCGGGCCTGTCATTCTCGGAGATCACCATCAACGGACCCTATATCCAGGGCGCTCTGGTGGTGGCCCCCGCCATTTTCCTGGCGCTGTCCGCCGGCCGCCGGGCGGAGGCCAAGCGGGCGCACATGGAGGCGCTGGGCGTCTCCCCGCAGAATCAGCCTCAGGTGATGGGCCACTAGGGCCCGGCCATCAGCCGATCGCGGCCTTCAGCGCCGCCGCGGTCTCCTTCGCCGCCTCCCCCACCGCCGGCGAGATGTCGGCCATGATGTAGAAGTCATGCGGGAGGGTCGGGTACTCGACGTGCCGCGCCGCGACGCCGGCGGCCTTCAGCTTTTCGGCGTAGGCGAAACCTTCGTCCTTCAGGCAGTCGTGGCCGGCGGTGACGACGAGCGCGGGCGCCGATCCCTTCACATCCGCCGCTTCGCCCGGGAACACCCGGTGCGCCTGCGGGTGGCCGGCATGTCCGAGCAGCTTCTCGAACCAGCGCATGGCCTCGAACGACAGGATCGGGCCGTCCAGCGTCTTGCGCGACTCCGTCTCCCAGCCGCTCTGCGTCACGGGGTACAGCAGCAGCTGGAACGCCAGCCGGTAGCGAGGCTCGTCCTTCAGGTCGAGGGCCACCGAGGCGGCGAGGTTGCCGCCGGCGGAGTCGCCGCCCACCGCGATCCGCCGCGGATCGACGCTGAGGTCGGCGGCATGGTCGAACGCCCACCTGGTCGCCGCCAGCGCGTCGTCATGGCCCTTCGGGAATGGGTTCTCCGGCGCCAGCCGGTAGTGTACCGCCATCACGCGGACACCGCCCCAGGCCGCCATGCGCCGGCAGTGGCCGTCGTGGGAATCGAGGTCGCCGATCACCCAGCCGCCGCCATGGAAATAGACCATCAGACCGGAGGGATCGCCCAGGCCCTTCGGCGTGTAGAGCCGCACAGGGATCTCCCCGTGGGGACCAGGGATCGAGAAGTCACGAACGTCCACGTCCTTCGGCGCGTTGGCGTCCTGGGCCTGGCGCTGGGCCACGTAGCCCGCCCGCACCATCTCCGGCGGCAGCTGGTCCAGCGGCGGCATCGGATTCTCCGCCGCCTGCTTGGCCTGCGCCCGGATGAGCGCGTCGAATTCGGGGTCGATAAGGGTCATGGGTCCGGTCCTTACGAAAAAGGGGTCGCCCGCAGGCGACCCCTCTCGTCAGTTCGAGCGTGCGATGCTCACTCCGCAGCCTGCTTCGGCGCGTAGCCGAGGATGGCCTTGGTCTCCAGGAACTCGTGGAAGGCGAAGTCGCCCCACTCGCGCCCGTTGCCGCTCTTCTTGTAGCCGCCGAACGGCGCGGTCATGTCCGAGCCGCCGTTGATCGAGACCTGACCGGCGCGGATGCGCCGGGCGATCTTGCGGGCCTCCTCGAGGTCAGCGCCGTTCACATAGCCGGCCAGTCCGTACTCCGTGTCGTTGCCGATCGCGATCGCCTCGTCGAGCGAGGAGTAGCCGAGGATCGACAGGACCGGCCCGAAGATCTCCTCGCGGGCGATCGTCATGTCGTTGTTCACGTTGCCGAAGACCGTGGGCTTCACAAAGTAGCCCTTGTCCAGGCCCTCCGGACGACCGGGGCCGCCGGTGACCAAGGTCGCGCCTTCCTCGACGCCTTTCTTGATCAGGGTCTGGATCTTGTTCCACTGAACCTCGGAGACGACCGGGCCCAGCATAGAGTTGCCGTTCGGATCGCCGACGGTGACCTGCTCGGCGGCTTCCTTGGCGACCGCCATCGCTTCTTCCATCCGCTTGTGCGGGACGAGCATTCGGGTGGGCGCATTACAGGACTGGCCCGAGTTGGTCATCATGTGCTGGACGCCGCGGGCGATGGACTTCGCGAACACGTCGTCGTCGAGGATGATGTTCGGGCTCTTGCCGCCCAGCTCCTGATGGACGCGCTTGACGCCCGCCGCGGCGTTCTTGGCCACCTCGATGCCCGCGCGCGTCGAGCCGGTGAACGAGACCATGTCGACCTCGGGATGAACCGAGAGGGCCACGCCCACGGTCGGGCCGTCGCCGTGCACCAGGTTGAACACGCCCGCCGGCACGCCGGCCGCATGCATGATCTCGGCGAAGATGTGCCCGGAGAAGGGCGCCACTTCCGACGGCTTCAGCACCATGGTGCAGCCCGTGGCGATCGCCGGGGCGACCTTGCAGGCGATCTGGTTCAGCGGCCAGTTCCAGGGCGTGATGAAGGCGCAGACGCCGATCGGCTCCTTGACGATCAGGGTCTGGCCGCGGTCTTCCTCGAACTTGAAGTCCTTCAGGATCTGGGCGGCGGTGGCGATGTGGCCCATGCCGGCCGGCACCTGGGCCCGCTGGGCGAGGCTCGCCGGCGCGCCCATCTCCTCCGTCACGGCCGTGGCCAGATCGCCGAAGCGCTTCTGATATTCCGCGAGAATGCGGCCCAGGACCTCGATGCGCTCCTCGCGGCTGGTCTGCGACCAGGACGCGAACGCCTTGCGGGCCGCCTTCACGGCCTTGTCGACGTCGGCCGACGTGCCGAGCGCGATCTTTCCGCAGACCTGCTCGGTCGCCGGATTGATGACGTCGAGCGTCTTCTTCTCGGTCGGTTCGACCCACTGACCATCGATGTAGAACTTGAGGTACTCGCGCATGGACGTCCTCCTGGACCGTTCGAGCTGCCGCCGGAGCCCTCTGCGCGCCCCGACTTTCAAACGCTCATTTTAGTGATCGGCGATAACTTCGGAAGCCCCGCCAGACGAACTTTGTCCGACGCCGGAGCGCCGGGCCATTACAGTTGATGCACAAGCCGCTGGCCCGCAACCGGGGAGCGGGCCTTCAGCACGTAATCGGCGCGGATGGACCCGACATAGAGATCCTTCAGGTCGTCTCCGCCCCAAGTCACGTTCGTGGGGTGATTGATCACGGCTCCCGTAGGGTCATGGAAGACCGTCAGCACATTCAGGCCGGGCGTGATGGCGACGACCTTGTTGGCGGCGGGCAGGCAGACCCACAGATTGCCCTCGGCGTCGAAACCCACGCCGTCGGTGTAGCCGAGTTCGTTCGGATCCTGCTGCGGCCCAGCGGGCTGCTGCAGCTTGCCGAGCACCGGCCCGTAGCGCTCGCCCGGGCCCAGACGGCCGCCCGAATGCATGGGAAAGCGGAGAACGTCGGCCCCACTGGTCTGGGCGCAATAGAGCCACGTCTCATCGGCCGAGAGCGCCATCCCGTTCGGGAACTTCAGACCCTCGGCGACGATGGACGAGGAGCCGTCCGGCCGAAGCACGAAGATGAAGCCGTCGCTGCGCCCATCGAGGGCCTGCGGCCAGGTCTCGGCATGGGTGGAGTTGGCGCACCAGATGTTCCCGCTCCTGTCGATGACCGGATAGTTGGACGAGGTGAGCCGCTTTCCGTCCACCTCGGCCAGCAAGATCTCATGCCGTCCGCTCGCCGGATCAAAGCGCTGCAGAGGGCCTTCTTCGCGGTCGTAGATGCCGAAATTGGCGATGATGATCCGACCCTGGGCGTCCATGTTGAGCCCGTTGGGCGCGCCGCCCATGGGCCCCATGCGCCGGAAGGACCCGTCGGGGAGGATCTCCGCCACCGCGGCCTGGTGGTCGGAAGCGAAGACCCGGCCGTCCCTGCCGACCACGACGTCCTCGGGACGGTCGATGCCGACTGCGATCTTCTGAAACGCCTGCGTCGGAATGGGCGTGAGCGGCATCGGCGCCTCCGCAATGTTGCGGCCGAACCTTGATCTCGGCTTTCGTCGTTCGACAAGCCGGCTTGCGGCGCACTCAGGGCGAAGCTAAAGCCCCCTTACGAAAGTTCGGAGAGTCCCATGGCCGGAATCGCCGCCATCGCCATCTTCATCCTCGTGATCGCCCTGCTGAACCGCTACGAGTTCGGCCGGTTCGACTGAGGCCATAGGTAGCCCGCATGGCGAGCCGCGGCGCGGCGCTGGTGACGGGCGGCGCGCGGCGGATCGGCCGGGCGTTGGTCGCGGCCGCCGCGGACGCAGGCTACGATGTCGCCATCCACGTCCGCAGCGTCGACGACGACGCCGAGGCCGCCGCCTCCGAAGTCCGCGCCCGCGGCCGCAAGGCCCGCATCCACGCCTGCGATCTGCGCCGCGAGGCCGCCACGGTCGCCCTGGTCGGCGAGGTGGAGCAGGAGCTCGGGCCCGTCACCCTGTTGGTGAACTGCGCCAGTGTCTTCGAGCGCGACCTCTTCTCCGACATGAACCGCGCCTCCTGGGACGCGCACATGGAGACCAACCTTCGCGCGCCGCTGGTGCTGGCCCAGGCCTTCGCCCGCCGCGCGCCCGCCGACCGCGGTGGCCTGATCGTCAACATCCTCGACCAGCGGGTCTGGCGCCCGACGCCCGACTTCTTCTCCTATTCGCTGTCGAAGGCCGCGCTCTGGGAAGCCACGCGGATGATGGCTCAGGCGCTGGCGCCGCGCATTCGCGTCAACGGCATAGGTCCCGGCCCGACGCTTCCCTCCATCCATCAGGATCGCGCCGCCTTCGAAGCCGAGGCGAAGTCCACCCTGCTGCAAAGGCCTGCGGATCCCGCGGACGTGGCGCAGGCGCTGAGCTACCTGATCGACGCCAAGTCGGTCACCGGCCAGATGATCGCGGTGGATTCGGGTCAGCACCTGGCGTGGGAGGGCTGAGCGCCATGACCGCCGAGGCCCAGGTCGTCATGACCAAGATCTTCGTGACCGGGCTGAAGGTGCAGGCGGAGATCGGGGTCTATCGCCATGAGATCGGCCGCGTGCAGCCGCTGGTCGTCGACGTGGAGCTGGACGTGCCCTCCGCCGGCTCGGCGCGGCTGGCCGACACCATCAACTACGAGACCATCCTGGCCGCCGCCCAGGCGCTGGCGGCGAGCGGCCACATCGAGCTCGTCGAGACCTTCGCCGACCGCCTGGCGCGCTCGTGCCTGACCGATCCGCGCGTCACCCGCGCGCGCGTGCGGGTGGAGAAGCCGCTGGCCCTTCAGCCCCACGCCGTCGGCGCCGGGGTCGAGATCACCCTCCTGAGGTGACCACCTCCTGCCCATCTCGGCAGGGGTGGCGGCAGAGGCCGCCAGGAAACCTTCCAAAACTGTAACTGGCGCGAGAGCGGCGTTACGTCATCATGGGTCTCGGAGGGCAATGACCCATGACCCAGAGCTACACACCCGCCGCGCCGACCACCGAGGACAAGACCCTGCCGGTGATCGTCTACGTGCTCTATTTCCTCGGCCTGTTCCATGGCCTGACCATGATCATCGGACTGATCATCGCCTACGCCAGCCGCGACGCGGCCGGCCCGGTGATGGCGAGCCACTACACCTGGCTGATCCGCACCTTCTGGGTCGGCGTGGGGGCATTCCTGCTCGGCCTGCTGGTGCTGCTCGTGGGCCTGCCCTTGAGCTTCATCCTGATCGGCGTCCCGATCGTGGTGGCGGGCGGGATCATCATGGGCGCGGCCTGGCTGGTGTGCGCCATCCGGTTGATCATGGGCGTCGTCCACCTCAGCCGGGACGAAGCCTATCCGCGCCCGTACGCGACGATCGTGTGAGTTTCCCTCCCCCTCGAAGGGCCCTCGAAGGGGGAGGGAAATCCCGTCAGGCGGTCACCAGTTCGCGGCGGACCATCTTGGCGTAGTCGTCCATCAGGCTCAGCGAGATGGCGCCGGGCTTGAAGCTGTATTCCCCGATCTGCGCCACGGGCGTCACCTCGGCGGCCGTGCCGGTCACGAAGCACTCGGAGAAGTTGGCGAGTTCCTCGGGACGTATGTGCCGCTCGACGACCTCGAAGCCCTTCTGTCGCGCCAGGCGGATCACAGACTGGCGGGTTAGGCCGTTCAAAAAGCAGTCCGGCGTCGGCGTGTGGATCACCCCGTCAGCCACGAAGAACACGTTCGAGCCCGTGCTCTCGGCGACATAGCCGCGGTAGTCGAGCATCATCGCATCGGTGAAGCCCTCCTTCTCCGCGGCGTGCTTGGAGAGCGTGCAGATCATGTAGAGGCCGGCAGCCTTGGCGTGGACGGGCTCGGTCTCGGGACTCGGCCGCTTGTACTTGGCCCAGGTCATCCGGATGCCCTTGGCCTTCTCCTCGGGCTTGAAATAGCTCGGCCAGTCCCAGCAGGCGATCGCCACGTGGATGGTGGTGTTCTGCGCCGAGACGCCGATCATCTCGGATCCCCGCCAGACGATCGGCCGGATGTAGGCGTCGGCGAGGCCGTTTCGCGCGCAGGTCTCCTTGCACGCCTGATCGATCTCGGCCACGGTGAACGGGACCTGCATGTCCATGATCTCGGCGGACTTGAACAGACGCTCCGTATGCGCCGTCAGCTCGAAGATCTCCCCCCCGTACATACGCTCGCCCTCGAAGACGGAGGACGCGTAGTGCAGGCCGTGGGTGAGTACGTGCACCTTCGCCTCGCGCCAGGGCACGAACTGGCCATCGAGCCAGATCCAACCGTCGCGATCGTCGAAGGGAACAGTAGCCATGAGGGTGCGATCTCCTTTCGCAAGGCCCCCCTTGAAACGCCCGCGCCCGCCGTCGTCAAACGAAATGGAATGAGGGACTTGGCTCCTGACCCCCTGAAGCCGGCGCGCGATCCCACGAGCCCCGGCCCCGCTGGGGCGCCCGCATGAGCGTCCGCGACGCCGAAGCGCGCGGCCGCCATCTGCTGGTGGTCGACGACGACGACCGTATCCGCGAACTCCTGAAGGAGTACCTCGCCCGGGCCGGCTTCCGGGTGACGGCCGCATCCGGCGGGGCGCCGGCGCGAAGGCTCGTGGAGAGCTTCAACTTCGACCTCGCCGTGCTCGACGTGATGATGCCGGGCGAGGACGGCTTCTCCTTCACACGCTGGCTTCGCGAGCAGCGCGGGCCCGCCGGGCGCACCCCGATCCTCATGCTGACCGCCCGCGGCGACCCGGGCGATCGCATCGAGGGTCTGAAGCTCGGGGCGGACGACTACCTGCCCAAGCCGTTCGAACCGGAGGAGCTGCTGCTGCGCATCGAGGCGATCCTGCGGCGCGCCCAGGACCGCGCCGCGCCGGGCGAGGGGCCGCTGTCGCTCGGTCGCTGCACCTTCGATCCGGCGCGGGGCGAGCTCACCTGCGACGGCGAACTGGTGCGACTGACCGAGGCCGAGGTCGCGCTGCTGCGCCAGCTCTCGCGCACGCCGCACGAGGCCGTCGACCGCATGGAGCTCGCCCGCGGTTCGGTCGATCCCTCCGGCCGCGCCGTGGACGTTCAGGTCACCCGCCTGCGCCGCAAGATCGAGACCGATCACAAGGCCCCGCGTTACCTGCAAACGGTGCGCGGCGTGGGTTACATGCTGGCGCCCGACTGATGCGGCTCTATCCGCGCATGGTGGGCCGCTGGATCAAGCAGCGGATGCCGACGACCCTGTTCGGGCGGTCCCTGCTGATCATCATCCTGCCCGTCGCGCTGATGCAGATCGCGGTCACCTACGTCTTCTTCGATGCGGACTGGCGCATCGTGACCAGCCGGCTTTCCGACAGCCTCGCCGGCGACATCGCCTGGGCGGTGAAGAGCTACAAGGACGATCCGAGCCCGGCCGCCTTCGCCAAGATCGCGCAGCGCGCGCAAGACACCATGTCGCTGTCGATTGTCCTGCAGAAGGGCAAGGCGCTGCCCGCCACCCGGCGCGACATCCCGATGCTGGCCGAGCCGTTCTACGCCCCGATCGACCGGTCGCTCGAGGCCGCGCTGTCCAACCGGCTGGACGATCCGTTCTGGTTCGACACCACACGCTATCCGGCCTACGTCGACATCCGCGTGGCCGTGCCAGGCGGCGTGCTGCGCATCATCGCGCCTCGCGACCGCGCCTTCGTCACCAACGGCCACATCTTCGTGCTCTGGATGACGGTGGCCACCGTGCTGCTCACCGCCATCTCCATCGGCTTCATCCGCAACCAGGTGCGCGCCATCGAGCGGCTGGCCAACGCCGCCGAGGCGTTCGGGCGCGGCGGCGAGGTGGTCGCCTTCAAGCCCCATGGCGCCAAGGAGGTGCGCCTGGCGGCCGAGGCGTTCCTGGCCATGCGCTCGCGCATCCTTCGCCACATCGAGCAGCGGACCAATCTGCTGGCATCGGTGAGCCACGACCTGCGCACGCCACTCACCCGCCTCAAGCTCGCCCTCGCCCTCGCGCCGCCCTCCAAGCGCACCGACGACATGAAGGGCGACGTCTCCGAGATGGAGCACATGATCGACGAATACCTGGCCTTCGCGCGCGGCGAGGGTGGCGAGGCCGTCGAGACGGTGCGCCTGCGCGACCTGATCGAGGAGGTGCGGCAGGACGCGGTGCGCGCCGGAGCCGAGGTCAAGGTGGACGCCGACCCCGACCTCATGGCGGACGTGCGCCCCATCGCCCTGAAGCGTGCGCTCTCAAACCTGGTCATGAACGCCGCCGTCCACGGCGAGCACGTGGCCATCGCCGCCCAACCGCGCCCGCAGGGCGGCGTCGAGATCCTGGTCGACGACGACGGGCCGGGGATTCCCGCGGACCGCTACGAGGAAGCATTCAAGGCGTTCGGCCGGCTGGACGAGTCACGCAACCAGAACGCCAAGGGGGTGGGCCTGGGGCTCGCCATCGCCCGCGACGTGGCCCGCGGCCATGGCGGCGACATCACCCTGGACCGCTCTCCGCTGGGCGGCCTGCGCGCCGTCGTAAGGCTGCCGGGCTAAGGCGTGCGGTCGATCATGGACCTGATGTCGGGCCGCGTCGGTCTGAGGTATGACAAATCCATGCGCGCCCTGGTCCTCGCCGCCCTTTTCGCCGTCGCAACGCCGGCCCACGCCGCCATCGACCCCGCCTTCGGCCAGTGGCTGAACGCCGACGGCATGGGTCGGGTCGCCGTCGGCCCCTGCCCGGGCCATGCCGCCGAGGCCTGCGGCGCGATCGACTGGCTGAAGGACCCGGTGGGGCATCCGACCCGCGACCTGAACAACCCGGACCCGGCGCTGCGGAACCGCTCTCTCGTTGGCGTCCTGGTCATCCGCGACATGAAGAACATCGGGCCAGGTCGATGGAGCGGGGGAAAGCTCTACGATCCCGAGACGGGCAAGACCTACAACGGCCGCATCCAGGCGCTGTCGGGCGATCGTCTGCA
>JAGWSE010000348.1 GCA_028869395.1 Alphaproteobacteria bacterium
CGGCGAGGCGGTTGCCGACGCAGCGGTGGATGCCGAAGCCGAAGGCGCAGTGCTGGCGCGGCCGCTCGCGGTCGATGATGAACTCGTCGGGGCGCTCGATGGCCGTCTCGTCGCGGTTGCCCGAGACGTACCACATGACCACGGTGTCGCCCTTGGCGATCCGCTTGCCGCCGAGCTCGAAGTCCTTCAGCGCCGTGCGCCGCATGTGGGCGAGCGGCGTCTGCCAGCGCACCGCTTCCGAGACCATCGAGGGGATCAGCTCGGGATGCTCGCGCAGCTTCTGGTACTGGTCCGGGTGCCGGTTCAGCGCCAGCAGGCTGCCGGTGATCGAGTTGCGGGTGGTGTCGTTGCCGCCGACGATCAGCAGGATGACGTTGCCCAGGTACTCCATGGGCGTCATGTTCGCCGTCGCCTCGGCGTGGGCCAGCATCGAGACGAGATTGAAGGCGGGTTCGGCGTTGACCCGTTCGTTCCAGAGCCGGACGAAGTACTCCAGGCACTCCATCATCACGGCGTCCTGCTCCTCGAGCGACTCGACCAGGGCGCCGGGCGCGGGAAGGGCGGTGGCGACGTCCGACCAGTAGGTCAGCTTGTGGCGGTCCTCGAACGGGAAGTCGAAGAGCGTCGCCAGCATCTGGGTGGTCAGCTCGATGGAGACCTTCTCCACCCAGTCGAAGGTCTCGCCGATCGGCAGGTCGTCGAGGATCTTCGCCGCGCGCGAGCGGATCAGCTCTTCCATGCGCGCCAGGTTCCCGGGCGCGACGATCGGCGAAACCACCTTGCGCTCGCGGTCGTGCCGCGGCGGATCCATGGCGATGAACATCGGCAGCTCGTCGGCGCCCTCCATGGCGTCCATGAGCGTGATGCCGCCCTTGCGGCTGTCCGACGAGAACACCTCGTGGTTGGTGTCCACCGCCATGATGTCGGCGTACCGGGTGACCGACCAGTAGGGGCCGAAGCGGCTCTTGCGGCAGTAGTGGACCGGGTCTTCCCGGCGCAGCCGCTCGAAGTAGGCCCAGTGGCTGTCGGTGCGCCAGAGCTCCGGATCGCTGACGTCGATGTCCTCCAGGGGAACCGTGGCGGCGTCCCGGATCGCGCGGACGGAGCTCGCATCGTCGGCCATGGCGTCATCTCCCCATGTTGCCGGATTAGGTCGATCGCCCTAGACGGTGTCAAGCGCAGACCTCGCGGGACGATACGGCATGGCGGACGATGCAGCGGCGAGGGTCGGCGGGCGGGCCCGCGGCGAAGGCGGCGTCACCGAGCGGATCCTCGACAGCGCCGACGCGGTGCTGCGCCAGCATGGCTACGCCGGCTTCACGACCCGCCGCGTCGCGGCGGCGGCCGGCATCGCGCCGGGCAATCTTTCGTACCACTATCCGACCAAGCTCGAGCTGCTGCGGGCGGTAATCGAGCGGCTGGTCACCCGCTATTCGGCGCGCCTGCACGCCTTCCTCGAGGCGGCGGGCCCCGCGCCGGTGGAGGCCCTGGTGCGTTGGCTGCTGGACGACGCCACGGCCGCGGAGTCGGTGTGGCTGTTCCGGGAGCTGTGGGCCATGGCCCTGCGCGACCCGGTGGTGCGCGACGCGATCGACGATCTCTACGACGAGCTGATGGCCCGCATCGCGCGCGACCTGGAGGTCGCGTTCCCGGCCGCCGATCCCGGGGAGATCCGCGATCTCGTCCAGTTCGTCGCGCTGGTGTCGGAAGGCAGTACGGTACTCTACGGGACGCGCCGCGAACGGGCCGCCCCCCACCGGCGGATGGTCGATCTCACGGTGCGCCTGATCGCAGTGGTGGCCCCCAGCCTGCGGCCCGCCTGAGCCCCCGCTCCATTCCTCTCGTCATCCCGGACGGAGCGCCCGGACGAGCGCGCCGATCCGGGACCCAGCCTCCACGGCCGTTCCGCTGCGCGATCTGCGGGACGTCGCCGGCAGCCAAGCCCAAGCTCGAAGCCTGAAGGGCTTGGCGAACGCCCCGCTTCCGGATGCATCGCAAGCGACCGCTTTCGGAGCAAATCGGCCTCGTCCTACGGGACGTCAAAACGGTTCGCACGCTTCTCCACCGCAGCCTGTGATCGCTGCGCGCTCGGTTGAAACCGGCGCGGCAGATGCGCGTCTCTGGCGCGATCAGACGGATGGCGCGGACACATCCGCCTGCAGACGGGGCGCTGAGGCAGTCAAGGGGCCGTCGCCGGACTTTTGCCCGAAGTCCTTCTGCTGGCCGGCAAGAGGCCGGGCCGCCAGACCCAGATCGGGCTGGCGCGAAGCCACCACCGCGGCGAGCGTCTGCAGCGCCTCGGAGATGACGGCGCGCCCCGATTCGTCCGCCGAAAGCCGCTGTAGGCCCTTTCGAAGACCCTTGGGCATCTTCACTCCGGCGAGCCGCTTCGGAACCTTGGCCTTGTTCGCCATGGGGGACCTCCTCGCTCGGCATAATTCCAGCGTCACAAACGATATTCCTTATCAAATGCAAGGTCTTCCGCTTTGCGGCAGATCATGGCCGACGGGTGGGTTGCTCCGATCCTTGAGCGGGCGACTGCGAGAATCCCGTGAGCACGCCCCATCCTGCCTCCACGTCCCCCTGGTCGCCGTTCAGCGCCCGCGCGCTGCTCCTCGGTGAGCGGATCGACACGGCGGGCCTGGAACGGCGCGATGCGCTCTCGACGAATCCGCTCGCCCTTCGGGCGGACGGAGGACTGGTGGTGGTCTTCCGCTATGGCGTGGTGGTGACCATCGGTCTCGATCCCCTCAGCGAAGACCAGGTGCTCCGGGGCATCCTCCCGCGTGTCCAGGCGCGTTACGCCAACCGCGAATCGGAAGCCATCCAGATCGGCGCAGGTCCTGAAAGTGAGGAGGGCGTGGATCTGGACGGCGTGGTGCGCCTGGCCGCGGCTGCACCCGAGAAGCTACTCGTCGTCGCGGACGCGCTGGCGAAGAGCGTGGCCCTCGCGCAAGACGAGCGTCGCATCGCCGAGGTCTTCGACATCGTCGAACCCTGGGCGTGCCAGTTGGCCGACGGTCGACGGCCTGGCGGCCGTCGCGAGATGACGCGTCTGATCGGCCAAGCCCTGTTGGTGCAGCACCGGCTCGCCGAGCGCGTCGCGGTGCGCGACAAGCCTGACATCCTCTGGGACCGTCCCGACCTCGAGCGCCTTTATGCACGGCTGGAGACTGAGTACGATCTGATCGAGCGGGGCGACATCCTTTCGCGCAAGCTGGACCTCGTCGGCGAAACCGTCACCGTCATGACCGACCTCCTGGACGCGCAACGCTCGTTTCGCCTGGAGGCGATGGTGGTGCTCCTGATCCTCGCCGAGATCGCCCTGACGCTGTGGCAGATGGTTCGTGGATGACTTGTGAAGCAGCGACGACCGCTTCCCACCCTGACCAGCCGGTCCGAATGGCAGCTTTGGGGCTGAGCGGGAGGTCGAGCGGTGCGGCCGGCCTACCGTCAATCGCCAGCCAACAGAAGCACTCGGTCGTGACTTATGGCTGACTTCGAAACGCCAGGAACATCAGGGTGAGGTAAACGACCGGCAGAACGATCAACACGAGCATTTGCGGAATGGCCGGCGCGCGGCAGGCCGGACCGAAGAACAGCGGCCCCACAACGAGCTCGAACGCCACAATGACCGCGACGCCAATGTACCAGGGATACAGAGGCGAGTGCTTGCCGGCCATGTCCATCTCCATCGGCTGACGGAGAAGATGGCGCTCCGGGCCGCGCTCGTCGTTGCGATGGGTCAACATCGCAGGGGGAGCCCTTATCGCGCCGGATCCTTGCGCCTCTCCCGCTCCAGACACCGCTGGAAGGCTGGCAGGTGCCGCTCGCGCGAGGCTCGCTGCAAGTTTCGAAGCACGGCGATCACCGCCGGATGGGGTGTCCGCTGCAGCAGGCGTTCGTACATCGCGACATTCTCTCTCTCGGCCTGCACGGCCGCCTGACAAGCGGCGGCGAGACTGGCGGGTGGTGCGGCGAGCCTGGACCAGTCGTCGGTTGGCGGCTCCACGCCAAAGGCGGAGAACAGATGCAGCAGCGTCTCCGCGTGGCGCTCTTCCGCATCCACAATGTTGACGAAGGGCCGGACAGGCCCGAACGCCTCGATCACCCGGCGGTAGGTCGCACGCGCGCGGAACTCGTCTTCGAGCGCTTCTCGGAGCACGCCGATGGTGGCTTCGTCGGCCGCGCCGAGCTGTCGCCGCTCCGCAAACCGGTCCTGGTCCATGTCCACCTCCGGAGTTGCTCGGGAACAAAGCTCTGCGCGAACAGCAGCGCCTTGACCTGCCTCAACGGGACCTCCGCGTCTCGACGGACGCCTGAAGGGACAAGCCCCGCGCAGCTGCTTTTCCCCCAAGCACTCGCCGCGATCCATATTCGCCAGGTACATGCTAAGCCTTCACGAAGGCGGGGGAGGAGATCGTGCGGCTTTGGGACCTGGCGCTTGCGACGGCAGCCGTGGTCGCCTCGGCGGCGACGGCGAATGCGCAGGCCTATGTCGCGAACGCAAGCCTCATCGCCAATCGGGCTGACGTGGCGTTCCCCGCGAGCCCGCGCGTGCGTGCCTGGGGTCTGGCCGGAACAGGCACGGTGTCGATCAACGGGTCGCGCCTCAACTTCGAGACCGATCTCGGCTACTCGCATTCGGCTTCGAGGAGCTTCAGCTTTAGCCAGTACGCCGCGGCAGAGAACCTCACCTGGGCCGAGCCGACCTGGCGAATTGGCGCGACCGTCGGCGACCACGCGACCCGCGGACCGGCGGGCGGGCTCAGCACGACAAATTTCGGCGCCTACGGGGTCTGGTTTCCAACTCGATCGGTCACGCTTTCCGCCAAGTCCGGCGCGTTCTCGGGCCGTGCTGGCGGCGCCTACGCGGGCGCAGCGGCCTACTGGTACATAACCCCCGACTTGGCGGTCTTCGGTTCATGGGACGGCGCGCGTTTCCATCGCGGGTTCACCGAATTGGACTGGACTGCCTCCGCCCAGTGGCTTCCCTGGCAGCGGGCGCCGATCTCGCTGATCGCGGGCTACACGCGCTCGGAGTTCGCAGGTCACGTCGATCTTCACAGCCACATGGCGTTCGTCGCGTTCAGGCTGTTCTGGAACAGAAGCGGCAAGGTCAGCCTGGTCGGCCGCGAGCGCACCGGCCCTGTGGGATGGCCGGGGGCTTTTGGACCACAAGGCATTGCCTTCTGAGCCCGCGTGGAAGGTCCTGTCGCCACCCGTCCCCGACCTTCCGAACGTGCGCGGCGCGGGGAGGGGCCTAGGCGAACCCCGCCATCTCACCCCAGGCCTCGAACGGGTCGCGACTGGCCACGAGGGTGTTGATCGGGGCGTCGGGGTCGCGGTGGCCCAGCGCCATGCCGGAGAACACCATGTGGTCGGCGGGCAGGTTCAGGAACTTGGCGACCGTCTGCGGGTAGCGCGCCCAGTATTCCTGCGGGCAGGTGTCCAGCCCGCGCTCGGTCGCCAGCAGCATCACGTTCTGCATGTACATCCCCAGGTCCGCCCACTGCGGCGGGCCCAGCTTGCGGTCCAGGCAGAAGAAGATCCCCACCGGGGCGCCGAAGAACTCGCCGTTCCTGGCGAGCTGGCGCAGGCGCGCGGGCTTGTCCTCGCGCGGGATGCCGAGGGTGGCGTAGAGGTCCTCGCCGTTCTGGAACCGCCTCGTGCGGAACGGCTCCCACAGGTTCGGCGGATAGACCTCGTACTCCGGCGCCTCGCCGAAGGCGTTGGCCGCCACGACCTGCTTGAAGTCGGCCAGCGGCTGGCCGGCCAGGGCATAGACCCGCCACGGCTGCAGGTTGCCGCCCGAGGGCGCGCGCGCGGCGCGGACCAGGATGTCCTTCACCACCTCGCCGGCCACGGGCGTGTCCAGGAAGGCGCGGATCGAGACGCGGCGCTCCACCGCCTCGCTGACGTTCATGGATGCTCAACCGCTCCGGCTTGACCTTGCCCCATCTCCGATTCACCTACACCCGCTCTCCGGGGGGAAGGCAAGGACGCCCGCTTGGCCCGCAAGCTCCGCTCGCAAAGCCTGATCGGCCGGCTGGTCCGCTGGGCCATGCTGTTGGTGCTGGTGTTCGGCGTCCTGGGCCCGCTGGCGGTAGTCGGGCTCTACCGCGTCGTGCCGCCGCCGATCACCTGGCTGATGGTCGAGCGGCTGGTCCAGGGCAAGGGGTTCGACCGCCGCTGGGTTCCGCTGCGCGACATCTCGCCGAGCCTGGTGCGGGCGGTGATCGCCTCGGAGGATTCCAACTTCTGCCACCACCACGGCTTCGACGTCCCGGCCATCGAACGCGCCCTGCGCCACGACGAGGCCCATCCGGGCGGGCGGCTGATCGGCGGCTCGACGATCAGCCAGCAGACGGCCAAGAACATCTTCCTGTGGCCGGGGCGCACCTGGGTGCGCAAGGGAATCGAGGCCTGGTTCACTGTGCTCATCGAGGCGATCTGGGGCAAGCCGCGGATCATGGAGGTCTATCTGAACTCCATCGAGTGGGGCCCGGGGATCTACGGCGCCGAGGCCGCCGCGCAGCACGACTTCCATGTCAGCGCCGCGCGCCTCAGCCCGGCGCAGGCCGCGCGCCTGGCCGCGATCATTCCCAAGCCGCTGTCCTGGCGCGCCGCGGCCCCCGGCCCCTACATCCGCCGCCGCTCCGGGACCATCGTCGCCCGCGCCGGCGTGGTGCGCCGCGACGACCTCGACGCCTGCGTCTACTGAGCGAGGTACTTGTCGAACCAGGCGAGGGTGCGGGCCTCGATGTCCTGCTGGTTCACGGGCTTGCCGATGTGGTGGCCCTCGCCGGCGTAGATCACCAGCGAGGTCGGAACCCCCATCGCCTTCAGCCCGTGCCACATCTCCAGGCTCTGCGGCGCGGGGCATTCCACGTCGCGCTCGCCGACGTAGATGAAGGTCGGCGTCCTGGCGTGCTTGATGTAGCGGATCGGCGACAGCCGGTCGTAGACGCTCGGATCGTCGTACATGGTCGATCCGAAGAACGGGACCATCCACTTGTCGATGCCGTTCTCGCCGTAATAGCTCACCCAGTCGGAGATCCCCGCGCCCGCCGCGGCGGCGTGGAAGCGGTTGGTCTGGGTCACCGCCCACATGGTCATGAAGCCCCCGTAGGAGCCGCCCATGATCGCCAGGCGCTTGTCGTCCACGGGCGCGATCTTCTCCACCGCGTCGACGCCGGCCAGGATGTCGCGCAGGTCGCCGCCGCCGAAGTCCTTGATGTTGGCCCGCGTGAAGGCCTCGCCCTGGCCGTAGGAGCCGCGCGGGTTGGGCAGGAAGACGTAGTAGCCGTGCGCCAGCAGCGCCGCCGTCGTGCCCTCCCAGACGAAGTAGGGCGGAACCGCCGAGGCCGGGCCGCCGTGCACCTCCACCGCCATCGGATAGGTCCGGCCGGCCACGACGCCCTTCGGCGCCAGCAGCCAGCCCTGGATGTGGAAGCCTTCGTTGGTCCAGTTGACGCTGCGCGCGTCGTTGTCGGCCGCGAGGGCGTCGTTGTCGCGGGTGATCGGGACCATCGCCACAACCGGCCCGGCGACGATCCGCGGGGCGAGGGCGAAGGTCTGCAGCGTCGCCGCCGCGCGCCGGCCGTCGTCGGACAGCGCCAGGCGCCCGTCGCCCGCCGTCACCAGCGCCGCGTCCCCCCACAGGGGCTTCAGCGTCCA
>JAGWSE010000349.1 GCA_028869395.1 Alphaproteobacteria bacterium
AGCCGCAGAAGGGCAGCTTCGTGGGCGTGATGCGCCGTGACGCCGCGGTCTCCACGATGCGGTGGTTCAACACCGAGGCCTGCTATGTCTTCCATCCGCTGAACGCCTGGGAGGCGGACGGCAAGCTGTTCGCCGACGTGATGCGCTACGACGTGGCGCCGCTGTTCCCCAACGCCGACGGGAGCCCGGGCAAGAAGTCGGCGGCGCGGCTGGTGCGCTGGACCTTCGACCTCGCGGCAGACTCCGACGCGATCAAGGAGGAGACGCTGGACGACCTGGACGGGGAATTCCCCCGGGTCGACCCGCGGGCCGAGACCCGGGCCCACCGGCACGGCTGGTACGCCGCCGATCCGGGCCACGGCAAGACGGTCAAACAGAGCGCCATCGCGCACCTGGATTTCGCGACCGGCCGGCGGCAGGTGTTCGAGTTCGGCGCGGGCGACCTGACGGGCGAGCCGGTGTTCGTGCCACGCGGCCCCGACGCCGCCGAGGGCGACGGCTGGCTGACGGCGGTCGTCTGGCGCGCAGCGGAGAACCGCTCGGACCTGGCGATCTTCGAGGCCCGCGACATCGAGAAGGGCCCGATCGCCCTGGCGCGCGTGCCGCGGCGCGTGCCGTTCGGCTTCCACGGGAACTGGGCTTCGAATTAAATCGCCGCCCAGTCCCGCGGAGGCGGGACCCATGCGGGGATGAGCGGAAGAGATGAAGGCCGTCTGGTACGACCGAACGGGGCCGGCGCGCGAGGTGCTGGCGTACGGCGACCTGCCCGACCCGAAGCCGGAGCGCGGGCAGGCGCTGATCCGGGTGCGCGCCTCGGGCGTCAATCCGTCGGACGTCGGCATGCGGGGCGGCGGCATGGCGCCCATGGCCTATCCCCGCATCGTGCCCAACAGCGACGGCGCGGGCGTGGTGGAGGCGGTGGGACCCGGGGCGGACGCCCGCTGGGTCGGCCGGCGGGTGTGGTTCTACAACGGCCAGCGCAACGGCCGCGCGTTCGGCTCGGCGGCGGAGCTGATCGAGCTCGACACGGACCTGCTGATGGCCCTGCCGGACGAGGTGGACTTCGCCGAGGGCGCCACGCTGGGCATCCCCTGCATGACCGCGCACCGGGCGCTCTTCATGGCCGGCCCCGTGCAGGGCCGCACGGTGCTGGTGACCGGCGGGGCCGGCGCGGTCGGCCACTACGCCGTGCAGCTCGCCAAATGGGCCGGGGCGAGCGTGATCGCGACGGTCTCCTCGGAGGCGAAGGCGCAGCGGGCGAAGGCGGGCGGGGCGGACTTCACGGTGAACTACCGCAGCGAGGACGTGGCGGCGCGGGTGCGCGAGATCACCGGCGGCGAGGGCGTGCACCACGTGGTCGACGTGGACTTCGGCGGCAACCTGGAGGCCACGCTGGGGTGCGTGCGGATGAACGGCTCGATCGCCTACTACGCCACGCGCGGCAACCCCACCCCGGCCTTCGCGGCGGGCGCCGCGATGCGGCTGAACCTGACGATCGGCAGCGTCTACCTGCCTGTGAGCCCGCACGAGGCGCGCCGGCGCGCGCAGGCCGACATCACGCGGTGGATCTCGACGGGCAAGCGCATGCTGTCGGTCGCGGGACGCTATCCGCTGAAGGACTGCGCGGCCGCCCACGAGGCGGTGGAGGCCGGCGGCAAGGTAGGCACGGTCGTCGTGGAGCCCTGACCCGTCTCATCGCGCCTTGGCGGGAAGACGCCGATCAGACCAGGGTGCCGTGGCAGTGCTTGAATTTCTTGCCCGAGCCGCAGGGGCACGGGGCGTTGCGGCCGGTCTGCTCCCAGCCGGCGGGCAGCGCGGTGACCGGCAGCGCCGAGAGTTCGGCGGCCGGCACGTTCTCCGGGATGAAGCCACGGGCCAGCTCGTTCTCGCCGGTGAGCGGGTTCATGTGCACTTCGAACATCTCCCCGGCCGGCGGCGCGGGCGGCTGTTCGAACTGGAACTCCACCGTCATCAGCCAGCGGGTGACCTCCTGGCGCAGGTCGACGAGCAGCTTCTCGAAGAGGGTGAAGGCTTCGGTCTTGTACTCGTTCAGCGGATCGCGCTGGCCGTAGCCGCGCAGGCCGATGACGTTGCGCAGGTGGTCGAGGTGCATCAGGTGCTCGCGCCACTGCATGTCGATCATCTGCAGCAGGAAGCTCTTCTCGATCTGGCGCATGTGCTCGCCGATCAGCGTCTCGCGCTCGGCGGCGCGGGCGTCGGCGGCCTGGGTGATGCGGCTCTCGATCTCCTCGTTGGCGATGCCGTCCTCCGCCGCCCACTCGCGGATCGGAAGCTCGAGGCCGAGATATTCCCTCACGTGCTGGTCGAGGCCCTCCACGTCCCACTGCTCGGCGTAGGCCTTCGGCGGCAGGTGGCGGGTGACGAGGTCCTGGATGGTGTCCTGCCGCATCTCCTTCACCACGTCGGAGATGTCGCCGGAGGCCATGAACTCGGCGCGCTGCTCGAAGACGGCCTTGCGCTGGTCGTTCACGACATCGTCGTACTTCAGGAGGTTCTTGCGGATCTCGTAGTTGCGCTGCTCGACGCGCTTCTGGGCGGTGGCGATGGCCGAGTTCAGCCACTTGTGCGTGATCGCCTCGCCTTCCTGGACGCCGAAGGTGCGCATGATCGAATCCAGCCGGTCGCCGGCGAAGATGCGCAGGAGGTCGTCCTCGCAGGACAGGTAGAACTTCGAGCGGCCCGGGTCGCCCTGGCGGCCCGTCCGGCCGCGCAGCTGGTTGTCGATGCGCCGGCTCTCGTGCCGCTCGGTGCCGAGCACGAACAGGCCGCCGGCGGCCAGCGCCTGCTCCTTGGCGTCCTTGATCTGGGCCTCGATCTCGGCGCGGCGGGCGGCGTACATCTCCGGCGTGACCTCGACCCCCTGGGCGATCTCAGCCTCGCGCCAGTCGAGCAGGCGCATGTCGACGTTGCCGCCCAGCTGGATGTCGGTGCCGCGGCCGGCCATGTTGGTGGCGATGGTGACCGCGCCGGGCACGCCCGCGTCGGCCACGATCTTGGCTTCCTGCTCGTGGTAGCGGGCGTTCAGCACGCTGTGCGGGATCCCGGTGATCGTCTTGCCGTTCAGCTCGAACTTGTGGGCCTTCAGGAGCTCGGCGAGCTGTTCCGACTTCTCGATCGAGACGGTGCCCACCAGGATCGGCTGGCCGCGGCGGTAGCAGTCCTCGATCTGACC
>JAGWSE010000350.1 GCA_028869395.1 Alphaproteobacteria bacterium
CGCGTAGCCGGGGTAGCCTTCGTCAGCGAGCAGGAACACCGCCGGCTTGATGTGACCCTGCTGTTCGATGGTGTACGGCTCGCTGGTCAGATAGCCTTGCTGGACCAGGCGCTTGTCGGCCAGGAAGGGACCGTTGTTGAAGGTGTATTTGCGCACCTGGTCGTCGGTGAAGCCGTACTTGGCCTTCAGCCACACCCAGAACGCCGTAACCGAGGCGTCGGAGAGCAGGATCGGGTGGCCCTTCAGGTCGGCGATCGAGCGGATGCCCTGGCCTGGATGGGCGATCAGCACCTGCGGGTCCTTCTGCATGAAGGCCGCCACCGCCTTCACCGGCACCTTCTCGCGGGCCAGGTTCATCACGATGAAGCTGTTGGAGCCGTCGCCCAGGTCGGCCGCGCCGGCCGCCAGCAGCTGCGGCACGTTCACGCCCGGGCCGCCCTGGATGAGCTTCACGTCCAGCCCGCGCCTGGCGTATTCGCCCTCGGCCAGCGCCTCGTAGAAGCCGCCGTGCTCGGCTTCGGCGCGCCAGTCGGTGACGAAGCGGATCGGCGTGCCCTTGCCGGCCTGGGCCTGCTCCTTCTTGCCCGGCGAGCAGGCGGCCAGCGCCAGGGCCATCGCCAGCAGGGCGGGACGCAGCAGTCTCATCGATCGAATTTCCCCGACGCTTCCGTGCCGCGGACGTTATTGCGCGCCGCGCGCCGGGGGAAGGGCGCCACGATCCTCCTCAAGGGGGAGGTGGCCCGGAGGCCGGAGGGGCTTGCAGCCCGCGAGCCTTCGCCGTGGCGCATCTCAACGCCCCATAGCAAGAGGGCGTCGCATCGGTTTCCCGTTGCGTCGCCCTCTCATACAGATCCGTTGGGGGATCTGCGCCTGAAGGCCAGTTGCGGTGTCGGTCGGCGGATCGCTCCGCTGGTCGCCATCACATCCGGGTCTCTGCGAGCGGGACGGAGTTCCGGGTCGCCCCGGTCCTGCATCCTTCGAGAAACCTTCTGCCCGCTTGATCCGTCCGGTCGCCCGGGGCGTCTCCGCGCCGCAGTTCCTCTCGGCGACTTGACGGTGCGCCGGAACCCGGTATGAGGCAAGCGCCCCAGACCGCCCGGGTGTGGGCGAAGCGTCAAAACAGTGTGAATACACTGTTATCAATTTGGGGAGACCGCTCGATTTCCCCCCATTATTCAACGGGCGAAGTTCTCCACAGGAAAGCGCGGCCGCGCGCTCACCGCCCCGCTTCCAGCGCCTCGCGGCGTTCTTCCAGCGTCAGCCATTCCTCCTCCGCGGCGTGGAGCTGGGCGCGCGCCGTCTCCAGCGCGCGGGTGAACCGCTCGAAGCCCGCCGGATCGCGCGCGTAGAGCTCCGGGTCGGCCATCGCCCGCTCCAGGGTCGCGATCTTCTCCGGCAGCTCGTGGATCAGCCCGTCCAGCTCGCTCAGGCGTCGCTGCTCCTTGTAGGAGAGCTTGGCGGCGGGCGGCGGCGCGGCCCTGGCCGCCGGCGCGGCCTTCGGCGGCCGCGCGAGCTTCGGCTGCGGGACGGCGAAGAACCCCGGATTCTGGGCCACGAAGTCCTGCCAGCCGCCCGGCGTCTCCACCGCCCGGCCGGTCCCGTCGAGGCCGATCGTCGAGGTGGCCAGCCGGTCGATGAAGTCGCGGTCGTGGCTGACCAGGATCAGCGTGCCCTCGTAGTCGGCCAGCAGGTCCTCGAGCACGTCGAGCGTCTCCATGTCGAGGTCGTTGGTGGGCTCGTCCAGCACCATCAGGTTGGAGGGTTTCGCCAGCGCCCGGGCGAGCAGCAGCCGGTTGCGCTCGCCGCCGGAAAGACTCTTGACCGGCTGCCGCAGCTGGCTGTCGCGGAACAGGAACTCCTTGGCGTAGGCCGCCACGTGCCGGGGCTGGCCGCGCACCATCACCTGGTCGCCGCCTTCGGGCGTCAGCACGTCCTTCAGGGTCATGTCGGGCGAGAGCACGCTGCGGGCCTGGTCGATGGCGGCCATCTCCAGGTTGGTCCCCAGCTTCACCTCGCCGGCGTCGGGCGCCAGTTCGCCCAGCAGGATCTTCACCAGTGTCGTCTTGCCCGCGCCGTTGGGGCCGACGATCGCCACCCGGTCGCCGCGCACGATGCGGGTCGAGAAGCCCTTCAGGATGGTGCGCGCGCCGAACGCCTTGGCGATGTCCTTGGCCTCCACCACCCGCTGGCCCGACATGCCCGAGGAGGCGACGCCCATGGAAAGCCCGCCGCGCGCCTCGCGCATCCGGTCGGCCTTGGCCAGCCGCATGGACTCCAGCCGCCGCCGCCGGCCCTCGTTGCGGGCGCGCCGCGCGGTGACTCCGCGGGCCAGCCAGTGCTGCTCGCGCTCGATGGCCCGCTCCAGCCGGCGCGCCTCCTCGGCCTCCTGGGCGGTGATCTTCTCGGCCCAGTCGTCGAAGTGGGCGAAGCCCTTGTCCAGCCGCTTCACCTGCCGGTACTCCAGCCAGAAGCAGCGCTTCGTCACCCGCTCCAGGAACGCGCGGTCGTGGCTGACGATCAGGGCCGCGGCGCGGCACGCCGCCAGCTCGGCCTCCAGGGTCTCGATGGCCAGGATGTCCAGGTGGTTGGTGGGCTCGTCCAGCAGCAGGACGTCCGGCGCTTCGGCGAAGGCCCGCGCCAGCGCCGCGCGCCGGATCTCGCCGCCGGAAAGCCCCTGGGCGCGCTTCGCCGGATCGAGACCGAAGTCCTCCAGCGCCGCCCGCGCCTCGTGCGCCGCCGCCCCGCCCGCCGTGGCGTAGTCCAGCAGCGTCTCGCCGGCGATCTCCGGCTCCTGCGCCACGAAGGCGATGCGGATGCCGGGCGTCACCGTCCGCTCGCCGCCGTCCGGCTCGACCTGGCCCGACAGCACGCGCAGCAGCGTCGACTTGCCCGCCCCGTTTCGCCCGACCAGGCAGGCGCGCACGCCGGCGTCGAGGGCCAGGTCGACGCCGTCGAACAGCATCACCGGCCCGTCCGCCAGCCGGACGTCTTTCAGCGCGAGGATCGGGGCTCTCATGGGCGGCCTCAGATAGAGGCTCGCGCCGGACGCGGGAAGGGGCTGCTCGCGCCGGCCGCCGCGCCTGACGGAGCCCTGACAACCGGCTTGCGCTTCTGTTCAGGTTCGTGCGCTGACACTGCGAGACACAGCAAACGAGAAGGTCGAGCCATGCATTCTCGCCTGATCCTCTTCACCGGTGCAGCCGCCGCCCTCGCGCTGGCGGGTTGCAGCCGGCAGGGCGGGCAGCCGCCGGCTCCGCCCGCCACCGGCGCGCCGATCGCCAGCCTGCCCCTGGCCCAGGGTGCGCCGCCGCCCGCCGCGCTGGCCCCGCCCACCGCGCAGCTTCCGCCCGCGCCGCCGGTGAAGGTCGTCCAGAGCGAACCCACGACCCGCTACCGCTACATCGACCGCGCCTACGCCATGGGCCAGACGTTCGGCGACACGCCGCCCGACTACACCGTCGACTATCAGGGCGAGCGGCCCTGGGTCTGGCGCTCCGAACGCGGCGACTACCGGATCGTAGAGCCCACGCCGGAGGGCGACCGCGCCTACTATTTCAGCGCTGGCAGCGACCAGCCGGTGCTGGTCCGCGATCCGCGCTACGCCTACGGCTACGACGGCGGCGCACTGGCCGAGGTCTACGACGGCGACGGCCGGCCGGCGCCTTACGATCCCGAAGCCGCAGAGCGGGCGGCGCGTTATCTCGCCCGGGCCAGGGCCCTCTACGCCGCGGCCGTGAACCAGCGGCGGGAGGCCGCCTACGCCGAGGCCTGGCGGGCCCGCCGCGCCGAGGTCATCCAGCAGCAGCAGGCCTGGGCGGACGCCCAGCAGCACGACGCCGACTGGCGCCGGTGGCACGACGCGCACCAGGCCCAGGACCGCGCCCGCTGGGGCGACGAGCGGGCGATGCGCCAGGCCTACGCCGCGCGCGTCGCGCCGCAGATCGCCGCCGCGCCCGCACAGGCGCCGCAACCCCTGCCGCCGCAGTACGGCCCGACGCCACGCTACCTGCGGCCGGGCTATGCGCCGCCGCCCCAGTACGCGCCGCCCCAGTACGCGCCGCGCCAGTACGCGCCGCCCCAGTACGCCCCCCCCGTCGCGGCGCCGCCGCCATCCGGTCCGGCCGGGCGCGCAGCCCAGCTCGCCGCCGAGGCGGCCCGGAACCAGCAGCTGCAGCAGCGACAACAGCAGGCGGCCGCTCGCGCGGCCCAGGCCCAGGCCCAGACCCAGGCCGAGGCTCAGGCTCAGGCCGCGGCGCAAGCGCGGGCC
>JAGWSE010000351.1 GCA_028869395.1 Alphaproteobacteria bacterium
CTGGAGGGCGACTTCAACCGCAAGGGCACCTCGGCGTTCTCTGGCCGGGTCGGCGAGCGGGTGGCCGCGCCGGGCGTGACGGTTTTCGACGACGGCGCCATCGCCGGTTACCGCGGCTCGCTCACCGTCGACGACGAGGGCACGCCGACCGAAAGGACGATCCTCATCGAGGACGGCATCCTGAAGGGCTACATGCACGACCGGATGAGCGCGCGCCTCATGGGCCTCGAGCCCACCGGCAACGGTCGGCGCCAATCCTACGCCCACATGCCGATGCCGCGGATGACCAACACCGGCATGCTGGCGGGCGAGACGACGCGCGAAGAGATGATCGGCTCCACCCGGCGCGGCCTCTACTGCGCGAACTTCGGCGGCGGGCAGGTGGACATCACCAATGGCAAGTTCGTCTTCCAGTGCACCGAGGCCTACCTGATCGAGGACGGCAAGATCACCGCGCCGGTGAAGGGCGCGACCCTCATCGGCGACGGGCCCTCGGCCCTGACGCGAGTAACCATGATCGGCGACGATTTCTGCTTCGACCCGGGCGTGGGCGTCTGCGGAAAGTCCGGTCAGAGCGTCCCGGTCGGCGTCGGCCAGCCCTCGCTGAAGATCACGGGACTGACAGTCGGCGGCACCAGTCTCTGATCGTCGGCGGCCCCAGCCGGCGGCGACGCGGAATGGATAGGTGATCGGCGGTAAGCTTTCGCCGATTTAATGCACCTTACGGGCAATTAATTGGCTCTCAATGGGGTCGTGGGCGATCTCCCGTTTCAGGAGAGCAACACGCCCATGGTCATGTTTTTCGTTCTGGCGCAGGCTGCCGCGCCCGCCGCCACCGTCGTCGCGTCCCCCGCTCAGGCCCCCGCCCCTGCCGGCCGCGGCGTGGTGAGTTACCCCGCGTCCTATTTCGCCTCGGCCGGCACCAGCAATGCGCTGGACATGGTCAACCGCCTTCCCGACTTCACCCTCGAGACCGGCTCGGGCGTGCGCGGCTACGAGGAGGCCGCCGGCAATGTGCTGATCGACGGGCAAAGACCGACCTCCAAGAGCGATCCGCTGGATTCCATCCTGCAGCGGATCCCGGCCAGCGACGTGGCGCGGATAGACGTGATCCGGGGCGGCGCGCCGGGAATCGACATGATGGGCAAGTCGGTGATCGCCAATGTCATCCGCAAGAAGGACACCACGATCCGGGGGCTGGTCGCCGTGGCGAACCAGCACGTCAACGACGGCCGCAACCTCGGCGGTCTGCGCATCGAGGCCTCGGGCGCCCTTCCCGGCGACCGGAAATGGGAGTTGGGGGTGCACCCCGGCGCCGGCCCCGACGACGGCGCAGGCCCGGGCCACAACGTCATCACCTACGCCGACGGCGCGCCGCCCTTCATCGCGCGGGTGGACACCAAGGGCACCGACGTCCAGGGCGTCGGCACCGGATCGTTCGACACCCCGCTGTTGGGCGGCAAGCTGCACTTGAACGGGCGTCTCAGCCGGGACAAGTTCCGCGAGCCGGAGACGGACTACATCTCCTCTCCCGCGCCCGATGTGCAACGGTTCGCCTTCCATCAGCGCAACCAGGCCTCCGAGGCGGGCGGCCGTTACAGCTACAAGCTCGGCCCCTCGACAGACCTTGACGTCGTCGGGCTCCACAGCACGCACCGGAGCACGGTGGATTCCAGCTCGACGGACGCCAATCCAAGCGTGACCGGCGCCGACGCTTCCAACGCGTTCTTCAACGACCGCCACTCCACCGAGACGATCGCGCGCGGCGTGCTGAAGCAGCGCTTCGGACGCAAGCTCTCCTTCGAGGGCGGCGCCGAGTTCGCCGACAACCTGCTCCACAGCCGCACGACCTTCGTCGAGAACGGCGCGCCCCAGGTGGTGCCGGCCGCCAATGTGCAGGTCGAGGAGAAGCGCAGCGAGACGTTCCTGAAGTCGGCCTGGCGGCCGGTCTCGACGCTCAACGTCGACGCCAGCCTGCACTACGAAAGCTCGCAGATTTCCTCGCGCGGCGACGTGGTCCTGACCAAGAGCCTGCAGTTCGCCAAGCCGCACCTGGCCGTCGCCTGGACGCCGATCCGTTCGACCCAGCTGCGGTTCCGGGTCGAGCGTGAGGTGAGCCAGCTGAACTTCGACGACTTCGTCGCCTCCTCGAACCTGACCACCAGCGTGGGCGTCACCGCCGGTAACCCGAACCTCAATCCGGAACAGGACTGGGTCTACGAAGGCGCCATCGAGCAGCAGCTGTGGAAGGGCTCGAGCATCGTGCTCACCGCCCGCCACTACCAGCTCACCGACGTGATCGACCGTGGGCCGGTGCGCGTGGTGACCCCCGATCCGGCGACGGGCCAGCCGGTCGTCTCCTACTACGACCAGCCGGCGAACATCGGCGCAGGCACGAAGGACGAGTTCGCCGCCACCGTCACCTTGAGGTTCGATCGCTTCGGCTGGAAGGGGGCGATGATCAAGGGCGACATCACCCGGCGCTATTCCGAGGTCACGGACCCGACCACGGGCGAGAAGCGGGAGATCTCCAATCTCCGCCCTCTGGAGTGGGAGGTGAACTTCAGCCAGGACGTGCCGCGGTACAACCTGAGCCTGGGATTCGATATCTGCTGCGCCTGGCGCCAGACCGCCTACCGCTACAACTTCATCGAGACGGTGAAGATCAAGCCGTACGTGAAGCCGTGGCTGGAATGGAAGCCCAGGCCCGACCTCAGCGTCCGCATAGAGGTCCCGCTCGCGACGCACCCCCAGGTGCGGCTGCGCGACGAGATCCAGATCTTCTCGGGGCCCCGCGCGCCCGGCATGGTCCCGGACGTGCAGGAGCGGACCTTCACCTTCCCGCGCAGCTGGTACGTGCGGGTCCTGAAGAACTTCGGCTAGCGGCTCACGCGTTGCGGTCGGCGCGGACGGCCTGCGGGTTCACGGCCTGGCGCTCGCCGTCCATGACCGGCGCGGTGGGCTCCGGCTGCTGAGCCGGGGCCTCGTGCGTCCAGCGCTTCAGGAAGGGCGAAAGGGCCACGAAGAGGGCGCCTGCAGCGAGGCCCCAGGCGCCGATCATCGTGAACACGTGGACGTAGGTGGCCAGCGCCTTGCCAGGGTCGAGCACCTGACCGGCGATCGAGTCGGCGGCGGTGAGCTGGGCGATCTTGGCCGCCAGCCACTCGGCGCCGGAGGTGCCCAGGAACCACGTCGCCATGAGCGTCGATATCAGCGCCGGCGGCGCCAGCTTGGTCATCTCCGACAGGCCCACCGGCGAGAGGCAGAGTTCGCCCGTGGTCTGGGCGAGGTAGGCCAGGGCGAGCCACAGCAGCCCGACCTTGAAGTCCGGTCCGGCGAAGCCCGCGGCGCCGACGATCACGAAGTAGCTGCCGCCGATGAACAGCAGGCCCAGTGCGAACTTCAGCATCGGGTTCGGGTCGCGCCCGCGCCGGCCGAGCCAGGCCCAGAGCGCGGAGAACACCGGCGCGAAGATCAGGATCCAGCTCGCCTGGAAGGACTGGGTCTGGGCCGGGGTCATCGATTGGCCGCCCCACAGCCTCAGGTCGACATTGCGTTCGGCGAACTGGTTGAGCGACGAGCCGCCCTGCTCATAGAGCGCCCAGAACACCACCGAGCCGAGGATCAGGACGACGGCCAGCATCAGCCGTTCGCGTTCGACCTTGCTGCAGCGGGCGGCCATGTACCAGCCGAGGTAGCCCAGGGTGGCGAGGGCGCCGGCTCCCAGCAGCCATCCCACGATCGCGTAGCTCTGCACCACGAGGAAGACGAGGGCGACGCCGACGAAGCCCAGGAGATAGATGCTCCATTCGCCGTTGAGCGGGCCGAGCACGGGCTTCTTGAGCGCTCCGGGATCCGGCGGCTCGCCCTTGCCTTCCAGCAGCGGCTTGCCGAGCACGAACACCAGCCAGCCGAGCGCCATGCCCAGGCCCGCCGAGCCGAAGCCGGCCCACCAGCCGATCTTCTCGCCCAGCCAGCCGCAGGCGATGGCCGCCCAGAAGGATCCGAGGTTGATGCCGAAGTAGTAGAGGGTGAACCCGGGGTCGCGGCGCGGGTCGCCCTGTGGGTAGAGCTGGCCCACGATCGACGAGATGTTCGCCTTCAGGAATCCCACGCCCATGATGATCAAGGCCAAGGCCAGGTAGAGGACGTTGCGATAGCCGGGGTTCGGGTCGGCGACGGAGAGCTGGTAGTCGCCCTTGCTCAGATGCGCCGGCAGCGGCGCGGCCGGCGGCAGCCCCTTGATGTCGAGGCCGCCGTCGGCGGCCGCGGCGTAGGCGTAGGGCTTGCCGCCCACCAGCAGCTTCACGTCGCGGTTGTCGGCGCGCCCGGTCACCTGGAAATCGTAGCGGGCGCCCTGGTAGGTCAGCACCTGGAGCGCGGGCTTGCCCTCGAAGGCCATGGTCGTGTGACCGAGCACCAGCAGCAGAGCCCCGAACGCCACCGCCTTGCGCGATCCCAGGTAGCGGTCGGCGAGGAAGCCGCCGATCAGGGGCGTGAGGTATACGAGCGCGGTGTAGGCGCCGTACTGCCCGTTGGCGATCGTGTCGTTCATCAGGAAATGCTGCGTCAGGAAGAAGATCAGCAGCCCGCGCATGCCGTAGAACGAGAAGCGCTCCCACATCTCGGCGAAGAACAGGATCGTCAGGCCGCGCGGATGCTGACGCAGCTGGAGAAGCACGGGTACGGCGGTGGCGAGGCTCACCACGACGCCGGCGACGAAGACGATATCCATGCGGGGGCGTTCCGATCCTGGGCTTCGGGCGGCTCCAGGTCACAACCTTCCGCCGCCTCGGGATTTGCGGGGAGAAGATCACGCGTTCCGCCGCCGCACAAGCAAACCCCTGCCCGCCGGACCCGCCCCGTGGTCTGATGCGTTCAATCCGCTGAGGAGGACCTTCGCCATGCTGAAGCCCGGCCCGGACCACCCGATCGACATCAGGCCCGCCCGCAACCGCTGGCGCGCGGCGTTCGACGGCCACGTGATCGCCGACAGCGCCGATGCGCTGATCCTGAAGGAGGCGGCCTATCCGCCGGTCGTCTATTTCCCGCGCGCGGACGTGGAGATGTCCTTCATGGGCCGCACGGACCGGTCCACCCATTGTCCATACAAGGGCGACGCCAGCTACTACACGCTGCAGATGGACGGCCGCATCGCCGACAACGTCGCCTGGAGCTACGAGCACCCCTACGAGGGCATGGAGACGATCGGAGAGCGGATCGCCTTCTACGCCGACCGGGTGGAGGTCTACGAGATCGACGACGCGGCCGTGAACCCGCGCCACCGGGACGAGAACGTCGACCAGGTGGTCCAGCACACCGACGCCGGCGACGGCCACGCGCAACGCGGGCATTGGCCCCCGAACGTGGGGTCCGGCGGCCAGCCCGAAGGCGGCGTTCGTTAGCGGGCCGCGCGGCGCGCGACCAATCGGCCCTTTCCAGCCGACAGCGTATATTGCTACGCTCCACCTATGGGCGGATGGGCGACAGCACTCGCGTCACTTGCGGGCGCATTTGCGGCGTTGGCCGGCGCGGCGCAGGCAGCGACGGAGCGATGCGACATCGGCAAGCTCGCCGAGCTTCCGGTGACCATGGACGGACTTCGGCCGCACGTCACCGTGAAGATCAACGGTGTCGACGCGATCTTCATCGCCGACAGCGGCGCATTCTACAGCTTCATCGACCGAGAGACGGTCCGACGCCTGAAGCTCGGCTCCGATATGACGCCCATCGGCTTCTCTGTCTCAGGTGTCTCAGGCTCCGACAGCCGCGTCGACGTCACCACCGTCCGCAGCTTCGGCCTGGGCGGCATCACCATCCCCAATGTGCGCTTCCTGGCGATGCCGGGCGTGGGCTTTGGGAGCTCCGGGCTGCTGGGCCAGAACGTGCTTTCCGTGTTCGACACCGAATACGACCTCGGAAACGGCATGATCCGGCTGATGAAACCCTCCGACGGGTGCCGGCGCGCCAGGGTCGCCTACTGGGCAGGGCCCAGGCCCGTGGGCATCGTCGACATGGACACGATCACCCCGCAGCACTCGCAGCTTAGAGGAAACGCCAAGCTCAACGGCCGCTCGATCAAGGTGCTGTTCGACACTGGGTCGCCGGTCTCCTACGTGAAGGAGTCGACGGCTCGGCGGCTGGGCTTCCGCCCGGAAGGGCCCGGCGTGCAGGCCGGAGGCTCGACCGGGGGCATCGGATCGCGCCGTATGGAAACCTGGATTGCGCCGTTCGACGAGCTGGACATCGGCGGCGAGAAGATCCTGCACACGCGCCTGCGCGTGGCTGATATCGAGCTGAACGACGCCGACATGCTGCTGGGCGCGGATTTCTTCCTGTCCCATCGGGTCTATGTCTCGAAACAGCAGCGCCGGCTGTTCTTCACCTACAATGGCGGTCCCGTCTTCCAGCTCGGCGAGCCGCCAGTGGTGAGCGCGGTGGCCGCCGAGCCGGCGCAGGCTCTGGCCGATCCGTACGCCGACGCGCCGACCGACGCGGCCGGCTTCGCCCGGCGCGGCGACGCCTCGATGGCGCGGCGCGATTTCGGGGCCGCGCTCGCCGACTTCACGAAGGCAAGCGAACTTGAGCCCAAGAATGCCGCCCATTTCGTGCGTCGTGCGCAGGCGCACATGGCGCTGCATCAGCCGGTGCTCGCCATGGCCGACTTCGATCACGCGCTGTCGCTGAAACCGGACGACGTAGCCGCGCGGATCGGCCGGGGACGGCTCTACCTCGCGGGGGGAGACCTCACCCGCACCAAGGCGGACTTCGACGCAGCGATCGCCGCCAAGCCGGACCTCGCCCTGCCGATCGCGGTTCTCTACACGGACGCCGCACGCTTCGAGCCGGCCATCGCACTCTACGACGGCTGGATCGCAGCAAATCCGGGGAGTGCAACGCTCTACAGCGCCCTCAACGGCCGCTGCTGGGCGCGCAGCCTCTGGGGCCACGAGCTCGACAAGGCGATCGCCGACTGTCAGGCGGCGGTGCGGCGCGGCCCGCACATCGCGGCCCTGTTCGACAGTCGCGGGATGGCGCATCTAAGGCGCGGCGAGTTCGATCTTGCCATCGCCGACTACAACGAGGCGCTCAAGCTACAGCCGAAGCTCGCCTAGTCGCTGTACGGCCGCGGCCTCGCCAAGCTCGGCAGGGGGGAGACGTCGGAGGGGCAGGCCGACATCCAGGCGGCGACGGCGCTCGCGCCCAATCTTCCGGCGCAAGCCAAGCGCTTGGGGATCGGCCAGCCTGCGGCGAAGCCGGCGGTCACCGCGGCGGCTCAGTAGGCGAAGACCTCGAAGGCCTTGCCGGCGTCGCCGTTCCAGGGGCCATTGTAGAGTTCGATCAGCCGCTCGGCCGGCGTGACGCCGCTGGCGGCGATCTCGTCCAGCTCCGAGAGATAACCGCTCTCGTCGACCAGACCGCCGGACAGGCGGTTGCGACGCCTCAGCCCTTCGCGGGCGATGGCGAGCATGTCCTTGGCCACCTCCTGCACGGTGCGGCCGGCGACCTCGGCCTTCAGGCCCAGACGCGCGACGTCCTCGCGCAGCCGCTCGTGGTCCGCGATGTCCCAGTCCTTGCACAGGTCCCAGGCGGCGGCGAGGGCGGCGGAGTCGTAGAGGATCCCGGTCCACAGCGCGGGCAGCGCGCACAGTCGGCTCCAGGGGCCGGAATCGGCGCCGCGCATCTCGAGGTACTGCTTGAGACGGACTTCCGGAAACAGCGTGGTCGTGTGGTCGGCCCAGTCCTTCAGCGTCGGGCGCTCGCCCGGCGCCTCTGAAAGCCTGCCCTCCATGAAGTCGCGGAACGAGCGGCCCGCCACGTCGATGTAGCGGCCATCGCGCTTGACGAAATACATCGGCACCGAGAGCGCGTAGTCCGCGTAAGTCTCGAAACCGAACCCGTCCCGGAAGACGAAATCGAGCATGCCGGTGCGATCCGGATCGGTGTCGGTCCAGACGTTGGCGCGCGTGGAGAGCAGGCCCGTCGGCTTCCCGTCCCGGAACGGGGAATTGGCGAACAACGCCGTGGCGATCGGCTGCAGCGCCAGGCTGGTGCGGAACTTGGCCACCATGTCGGCTTCCGAGCCGAAGTCGAGGTTCGCCTGCACGGTGCAGGTGCGGAACATCATGTCGAGGCCCTGGCCGCCGACCTTCGGCATGTAGCCGCGCATGATCTTGTAGCGGCCCTTTGGCATCACCGGGATCTGCTCGCGGCTCCAGGTGGGCGTGAAACCGAGGCCCAGGAACCCCAGGCCCAGCTCGTCGGCCACGACCTTGACCTCCTGCAGGTGGCCACCCGTCTCCTCGCAGATCTCATGGATGGTCTCGAGCGGCGCGCCGGACAGCTCGAACTGGCCGCCGGGCTCCAGGCTGACACTGGCCATGCCGCGCTCGAGGGCAATGACGTTGTCGCCTTCGTAGACAGGTTTCCAGCCGTAGCGGGTCAGGCCTTCGAGCAGCGCCTTGATGCCTTGCGGCTCGTAGGGGACCGGAGCGTGGCTGCCCAGGCGGAAGACGAACTTCTCGTGCTCGGCGCCCACGCGCCAGTCGGCCTTTGGCTTCGCCCCGGCCTCGAACCAGCGGACCAGGTCCTCGAACACAAGCGGACGATCATCGCACGCGACATCGGCCATCCATCACCTCCCCAGCCCAACCCGGCCCGCCAAACCCTTGAGGAGGTGGGCGAGGTCCCGTGCGGCCAAACTTTACGCCGTTCAGGTAAGTGGGGGCAAATCCGGACAGCTCAAGTGCGCCAGTCGCCGAGCGCGGCCTGCCACAGCGTCAGCGCGCTGATCGCGGCGGTGTCGGCGCGCAGGATTCTGGGGCCGAGGCTCGCGGGAATGGCGAAGGGCAGCTCGCGCAGGCGGGCGCGCTCGGCCGGCGAGAAGCCGCCCTCCGGGCCGATCAGGACGGCCCAGGGGCCCGCCGGCTCGCCCCTCAGGGCCTCGAGCACCGGGCGGGCGTCGCCCGCCTCGTCGCAGAACAGCAGACGGCGACCTTGCGGCCATTCGCCGACCAGCCGGTCGATCTTCGCCGGCGGTAGGATTTCCGGGACGTCGAGCCGGCCGGTCTGCTCGGCGGCCTCGGTGGCGATCGCCTGAAGCCGGTCGACACGGGTGTGGTCGGCGTTTGTCCGCTCCGTGACGACGAGGCGCACGCGCGCGGCGCCGAGCTCGGCCGCCTTCTCGACGATGGTCTCCAGCCGGGCGCGCTTGACCAGCGCCACGACGAGCTCGAGGTCGGGGCCGCCCGCCTGCGGACGGGACGGCTCGCCAACCGCAAGCGTCACCGCACGCTTGCCGAGGCTGGTCACCGAGGCGCGCCATTCGCCGTCCCGGCCGTTGAAGACGAGCAGCGCATCGCCCACGGACAGGCGCATGACGGCGGCCAGGTAGCGGCTCTGGGCCTCGTCGAGCACGACCCCGCGCCCGGCGGCCAGGTCGTCGCGGATGAACAGGCGGATCATCGAACCGTTCTAGCCGCCCGGGGGGCGGTAGCACTAGGCTGGGAGCATGGACGAGGGAACCTACGAGACCGAACTCCGCAAGCGCCAGCTGGCGCTGGTGCGCTGGCAGCAGCACGCCATGCAGGCCGGCGAGAAGGTGCTGATCATCTTCGAAGGCCGCGACGCGGCGGGCAAGGATGGCTCGATCCATGCGCTGACCGAGCACATGTCCGTGCGCGCCACGCGCGTGGTGGCCCTGCCCAAGCCCTCCGACCGCGAGCGGAGCCAGTGGTATTTCCAGCGATACGTCCCGCGCCTGCCGGCCGGGGGCGAAACGGTGATCTTCAACCGTTCCTGGTACAATCGCGGCGGCGTCGAGCGGGTGATGGGCTTCTCCACGCCGGAGGAGGTCGAGCAGTTCCTGCGCGAGGTGGTCCCGTTCGAGCGGATGCTGGTCGAGAGCGGGCTCAAGATCTGCAAGCTGTGGCTCGACGTCTCCAAGGCCGAGCAGGCCGAACGGCTGAAGGCGCGTCAGACCGATCCTCTGAAGGCGCTGAAGGCCTCGCCGCTGGACGCCGAGGCGCAGAAGCGCTGGGACGGCTATTCGGCGGCGCGCGACGAGATGCTGCGCCGCAGCAACTCCGCCGAGGCCCCGTGGACCATCGTGCGCTCCGACCACAAGAAGAAGGCGCACCTGGCGCTGCTTTCGTGCCTGGTTCGCACGCTCGCGCCCCCCGACATAGCCCATGAGGTGGACGCGCCCGATCCGGACGTGCTCTTTCCCTTCGAGCTGTCGGCCCTTGAGGACGGGCGGCTGGAGCGCTGATCAGGAGGTCGCCATGGAGCAGGTTCGTCTGGGGAACACCGGGCTGAAGGTCTCTCGCCTGTGCCTGGGATGCATGACGTACGGCTCGCCCAAGTGGCGGCCCTGGGTGCTCGACGAAGCGCAGTCCAAGCCGTTCTTCAAGCTCGCCATCGAGAAGGGGATCACCTTCTTCGACACGGCCAACGTCTATTCGATCGGCGCCTCCGAGGAGGTGACGGGCAAGTGGCTGCGCGAGTTCGCCCGCCGCGAGGAGATCGTGGTGGCCACCAAGGTCAACGGTCCGATGGGGCCCGGCCCGAACGAGAAGGGCCTGTCGCGCAAATCGATCCTGGCGCAGATCGACGCCAGCCTGAAGCGGCTGGGCATGGACTACGTCGACCTCTACCAGATCCACCGCTTCGACTACGAGACGCCCATCGAGGAGACGATGGAGGCGCTGAACGACGTCGTGCGCGCCGGCAAGGCCCGCTACATCGGCGCCTCCTCCATGTACGCCTGGCAGTTCGCGAAGATGCTGTCGGTCTCCGACCGCAACGGCTGGAGCCGCTTCGTCTCCATGCAGCCGCAGTACAACCTGGTCTATCGCGAGGAGGAGCGGGAGATGCTGCCGCTCTGCCGCAACGAAGGGATCGGGGTGATCCCCTGGTCGCCCCTGGCCCGCGGCTTCCTGGCGGGCGGCCGCGCCCAGCCGAAGGAAGGCGACACCGAGCGGGCGCGCACCGACGACTTCTCGCCGCGGCTCTACTTCCGCGACGCGGACTTCAAGGTCGTGGACGCGGTCTCCGACATCGCCAAGCAACGTGGTCTGTCGAACATGCAGGTGGCGCTGGCCTGGGTGCTGAAGAACCCGGCCATCACCGCGCCCATCATCGGCGCCTCCAAGCTCGGGCACCTGGAGGAGGCGGTCGGGGCCCTGGACGTCAAGCTCAGCGATGACGAGGTGAAGAAGCTCGAGGCGGCCTACCAGCCGAAGCCGGTGCTGGATCACGCCTAGCGGAATCCGGCCCCGATATCCCTCTCGCTCGGGCCCGCGCAGGCGGTGGTCCATGCGGCCTGCCTGGAACCCTGTTGTTCCAGATTTGTTCGCCAGCTAGGTTGCCCGCTTGAGACTCAGCTTGGGGCCCCGCCTGCGCGGAGACGAGCGGGACCATTGAATGGCGAAAGACACACTCACCGCCGGAGAGGCGCGGCGCATCGCGCTGGCGGCGCAGGGATTCTCATTGGCGCGGCCCGAGCGGGCAGCCGGCCGGCGCGAGCTGACGAAACTCATCGAGCGGCTCGGTGTGGTGCAGATCGATTCCGTCAATGTGGTGTCGCGCACCCATTACCTGCCGGCGTTCTCCAGGCTGGGCGCTTATCCACGGGAGCTCCTGGAGGAGATCGCCTGGGGGAAGAAGCGGCCGCTGTTCGAGTACTGGGCGCACGAGGCCTCGCTGCTGCCGCTCTCCGCTCAGCCGCTACTGCGCTGGCGGATGGAGGATGCGCATGACGGACGCGGCGTCTGGAAGGGCGTTGCCCGGTTCCTGCGCGAGCGGCGCGACTTCGTGGACACGGTGCTGGGCGAGATCGAGGCGCGCGGGCCGCTGGCGGCGTCCGAACTGGAGATGGGCCACAAGGGCGAAGGCGGCTGGTGGGGCTGGAGCGAGGCCAAGCGCGCGGTCGAGTGCCTGTTCTGGACGGGCGAACTCACCACTGCGACGCGGCGCGGGACGTTCGAGCGGGTCTACGGCCTGCCCGAGAAGGTGCTGCCGAAGGCGGTGCGTGACGCGCCAACCCCGCCGCGCGAGGAAGCCCAGCGAGACCTGATCCGCATCGCCGGCCGCGCCATGGGCGTCGCCACGGCCAAGGACCTGCGCGATTACTTCCGCATGCCCGTGGAGGGCTTCAGGGCCCGGCTGGACGAGCTGGTGGACGCCGGCGACCTCGTTCCGGTCCAGGTGAAGGGCTGGCGCGAGACGGCCTACCTCGACCCCACCGCCCGACGGCCCAGGCGCGTCGCAACCCAGGCCCTGCTCTCGCCCTTCGACAACCTGATCTGGTTTCGTGAACGGACAGAGCGGATGTTCGGCGTGCGCGTCCGCCTCGAGATCTACACCCCGGCCGAAAAGCGCACCCACGGCTACTACGTCCTGCCGTTCCTGGAGGGTGACGCGCTCACCGCGCGCGTCGACCTGAAGGCCGATCGCAAGGCTAGCGTGCTTCTCGTGCAGGCGAGCCACGCCGAGCCCTGGGCCAGCGAGGCGACGGCGCCGCGGCTGGCCCAGGAGCTGCAGCTGATGGCCGGCTGGCTGGGCCTGGACCGCGTGCGCGTGGAGCGCCGGGGAGATCTCGCCGCGGCGCTCGAGGACGCGGTGGCGCCTTACGACCAGCCTTCCGTCACAGCGTGGAGACGCGCGTAGGCGCCGCCGTTGCGGACCAGGTCGGCGTGGCGACCCTCCTCGACGATGCGGCCGTTCTCGAACACGAGGATGCGGTCGGCGCCGCGGATGGTCGACAGGCGGTGGGCGATGACGATCGTCGTGCGGCCCACCATCAGCTCCTCCATCGCCGCCTGCACCTGCCGCTCGGTCTCCACGTCCAGGGAGGAGGTGGCCTCGTCCAGCACCAGGATCGGCGCGTCGGCCAGGAAGGCGCGGGCGATCGCCACCCGCTGGCGCTCCCCGCCCGACAGCTTCACCCCACGCTCGCCGACCAGGGTGCGGTACCCCTGCGGCAGGCGGGCGATGAAGTCGTGGGCGCGGGCGCGGCGGGCGGCGAGCACGATCTCGTCCTCCGTCGCGCCGGGCCGGGCGTAGGCGATGTTCTCGGAAAGCGTCCGGTGGAACAGCGCCGGATCCTGCGGCACCACGGCGATGGCGCGGCGCAGCGAGCCCTGCGTCACCTCGGCCACGTCCTGGCCGTCGACCAGGATGCGGCCGCCCTGCACGTCGTAGAGGCGCTGGATCAGCTTCACGAAGGTCGACTTGCCGGCCCCCGTGGGTCCGACGAGGGCCACCCGCTCGCCGGGTTCGATCATCAGGCTGAACTGATCGTAGAGCGGCGCCTCCGCCGACTTGTAGCGGAAGGTCACGCGATCGAAGATCACCTCGCCGAGCTGGGGCGTGAAGGTCCTGGCGTCGGGCGCATCCACCACCTGCGGCGCCATGGTCGCATAGCGCGCCACGTCCTCGGCGTCGTCCATGCCGCGCTGGGTCATGCGGATGTTCTCGCCGATGTTGCGCAGGTAGCCCGTCATCAGCATGAAGGCGGTGATCACGTAGGCGATGTCCCCGGCCCTGGCCTGGCCCTTGGCCCACAACGAGATCAGGAGGCCGGTCATTCCGGCCTGTAGCGCGACCAGCAGCACGTTGTGGAGCAGCCACAGGTTGGTGAACCGGCTCCAGGTCACGTTGACGGACTTGCGCCACATCTCGGTGACGGCGCCGATCCGCGCCGCCTCGCGCGGTTCGGCCCCGAAGGCCTTCACCGTGGCGTTGGACGAAATGGAATCCGAGAGCGCCCCGCCGATGCGTGAATCGAGCGCCACCGACTTCAGGTTGGCCGGACGCGCGTAGAGCTCCGTCAGCCAGATGTTGGAGGCGACGAAGGCGGCCACGATGACGCTGGCGAACAGGCCCACCTCGGGCCAGCGGAGCGCCATCAGCACGCACAGGCCGCCCAGCACCAGGAAGGCGGGGCCCAGGAAGATCACAGCCGCGTCTGAGACCGTGTCGTAGCCCCACATGGCCCGCGACAGCCTGCGCACCGTCGCGCCCGCGAAGTTGTCGGCGTGCCAGTCGGCGGAGAACGACTGCACCCGCTGAAAGGCCTCGTCGATCATCTCCTTCATGTTCGCCGCGGCGAGCGGGATCCAGGTCCGCATTCCGAAGTTGCGGATGATCAGCCCCGCGCCGTAGACGCCGACGAGCAGGGCCCAGGCCTGCCAAGCCGCCCTGAGCTGAGAAAGCCCCTCGGCGACGGCGTTGACCAGCTTGCCCGCCGCCCAGGGGACGGAAAGGTCGAAGCCGATGGAGACCAGCGTCAACCCGACGGTGACGCTCAGCAGGCCCGGACGGCGCAGCCAGTATCCCGCCAGGAATCCCAGCACCTGGCGGTTGGACAGGACCCGCGCCTTGTGGTCGTCGGCATCCTCGTAATGGTCGGTCATGGGATAGGACTTCTGAGGAGCCCGACGGCGGCGCGAATCCCGCATCTGGCGGGCGCGGCGCACCATCGGAGCGCGATGGAGACAAAGGGAGAAGCGAGCCTTTGGGGGCTGCCGTAAACGGGGGTTCCCGAGGGACTTCGGGCGCGGGGCGGAACCTAGGGCCAGGGCCTTGCGGCCTCAGCCGCGGGAGCGCCGACCTAGAGCGGTCGCCCGAACGCGGCGCCGAGGGCGGACGCGATGAACACGATTTGCATCTTCAATGCGCCCTCCTGTCAGCGGCCTCGAGAGGGCGCGGAACCTAGGCCCGGGGCGCCGTGGGGTCAAGGCCCCCGGTAACCTTGTTCCGCAGCGCTGCGACGGGTTGGCGCCGGCGCCACAGTGGCCCTAAACGTGGGCCGTGACCTCGACTGCGCCCCTGCCCGACGCCGCCCCCGCCAACTGGGTCGACCGCCACGCCCCGGCCTGGGCGCAGCCCTGGCTCAAGCTCGGCCGCTTCGACCGTCCGACCGGCATCTGGCTCCTGATGCTGCCGGGCTGGCAGGCCATCGCCCTGGCGGGCGCGATGGCGGGCAAGGCGCCCAGCCTGCGGCTGCTCTTCCTGTTCTCCGTCGGCGCCGCGCTGATGCGGGCGGCGGGCTGCGCCTTCAACGACGTGGTCGACAAGGACTTCGACGCCAAGGTCGCCCGCACCGCGAACCGCCCGATCCCGGCCGGCCAGATCAGCGTCGCCCAGGCCTGGCTGTTCATCGCCGCCTGCTGCGCCATCTCGCTGGCGATCCTGCTCACCCTGGGGACGCTGGCGATCTGGCTGGGCGCGGGCTCGCTGCTGCTCATCGCGGCCTACCCGTTCATGAAGCGGATCACCTGGTGGCCCCAGGCGTGGCTCGGGCTCACCTTCAACTGGGGCGCGCTGCTGGGATATGCGGCCGCGACGGGGACGCTGGAGGCGCCGGCCTGGCTGCTCTACGCCGGCGGCTTCTTCTGGACGCTCGGCTACGACACGATCTACGCCATCCAGGACCTCGAGGACGACGCCCTCGCCGGCGTGAAGTCCTCCGCGCGGCGGCTGGGGGCGAAGGCGCCGCGGGCGATCGGGATGTTCTATGCCGCCGCCGCGGCGCTGGCGGTCTTCGCCGCGCTGCAGGGCGGACTGGGGCTGCTGTTCGCACCCCTGGCGGCGCTCTACGGCGCGCACCTGTGGCTGCAGGCCACCCGCGTGAAGGTGGACGAGCCGAGGCTCGCCCTGGCGCTCTTCAAGTCGAACACCTGGGCAGGGCTGATCCTGTTCGCGGCCCTCGCCCTTGGCGCGGTGCGGATCTGACAGGGCGCCGCCCCGAGAGGCAGGAACCCATCGTTCCGCCGGGTCATTCTGTTTTCGATCAGCTTCCAGCGGTAGAATGCGCGCATGCCCGCCGCCGCCCGCGTCGATCCCAAGACCTACTTCTCGCCCGAGGAGTGGGCGCCGCTCGCCCGCCGCTCGCCCTGGAAGGGCCCGGCGCTGGTGGCGCACGCCTGGGCGGTGATCCTCGCCGCCGGCGCGATGGCGGTGGCCTGGCCGATCACCATACCGCTCGCCATCGCCATCATCGGGGCGCGGCAGCTTGGGCTGGCGATCCTGATGCATGACGCCGCGCACGGCGCGCTGCATCCAGACCTGAAGGTCAACGACTGGGTCGGAAACCACCTGACCACCGGCGACCTGAAGGCCTACCGGCCCTACCACCTCGGCCACCACAAGTACGCCCAGCAGCCGGAGGATCCGGACCTCGGCCTGTCGGCGCCCTTCCCGATCACGCGGGTCTCCCTGCGCCGGAAGGTCGTCCGCGACCTGACGGGCCAGACCTACTACAAGCTCAAGTGGTCAGGTCTGGTGAAGCGGATCTCGCAGCGCAAGCCGGGCGAGCCGCTCTGGCCCATCCTGAAGGACGCCGTCGTGCGCCGGCGGCGTTTCCTGGGCGGCATGGTGGCGACCGTGGCCCTGACCGCGCCGTTCGGGCTGTGGTGGGTGTGGCCGGTGCTGTGGCTCGCGCCCCAGGCCACCTGGCTTCCCATGATCACCCGGCTGCGCAACATCGCCGAGCACGCCTGCGTGGCCCAGGGCGAGCCCGATCCGCTGCGTCATGCCCGCTCGACCCACGCCAACATCCTGGAGCGCGCGTTCCTCGCGCCCTACTGGGTGAACTACCACTGCGAGCACCACATGTTCATGCATGTGCCCTGCTACAACCTGCCCAGGACCCAGCGGCTGCTGAAGCAGAAGGGCGCATTCCAGGCGATGTTGTCGGCGAAGAGCTATGTCGAGGTGCTGCGCCTGGCCTCGTCCCGGCCCGAGCGGCTCGCCGCCGCCGCGTGATCGCCGCCACGCCCCAGGCGCGCCGGGCGTTCATCCTGGCCAACACAAGGCTGGAGCGGCCGCCGCACGCGCCGGAGCTGTTGCTGCATCTCGCCTCTGAGATCACGCCCATCTGGCGGATGACCGAGGAGGCGCTCTCCGAGATCGGGCTTCCCCCGCCCTTCTGGGCCTTCGCCTGGGCCGGAGGGCAGGCCCTGGCCCGCTACGTCCTGGATCATCCGCAGCTGGTCGCCGACAAGCGGGTGATCGACTTCGCGGCCGGATCGGGGATCGTGGGCGTGGCGGCCAAGAGAGCGGGCGCGGCCAAGGTCCTGGCCGCAGACATCGACCCCTTCTGCGGCCCCGCCGTCGCCCTCAACGCCAAGGCGAACGGCGTCGAGCTCGAATTCACCGACCGCGACCTCCTGGAGGCGTCGCCCCCCGACTGGGCCGAGGTGATCCTGGCCGGCGACATCTGCTACGAGAAGCCCCTCGCCGAGCGCGTCATGGCCTGGCTGAAGGCCGCCCGGTCCGCCGGAACGACGGTCCTCATCGGCGA
>JAGWSE010000352.1 GCA_028869395.1 Alphaproteobacteria bacterium
CGCTCAGCCTTTCGCCTCGGACATTTCCTGCGCGAGGGTCAGCAGGGCGCTGCGGGTCTTGGCGTCGGGCACTGCGTTGAAGGCGCGAAGCATCTCGATCGCGCCCGGCCGCGAAAGCGCCACGTACAGGTCGTCGTCGCCGGCCCGCCCCTCCTCCCCCACCAGCCAGGCCACGGTGGTCGACAGCGCCTGGGCCGCGGCGATCAGGGTCGAGGCCGCCACCCGGTTCGTGCCACGCTCGTACTTCTGGACCTGCTGGAAAGACACACCGAGGCGCTCGGCGAGCTCGGTCTGGTTGAGGCCGAGCTGACGGCGGCGTGCGCGGATGCGAGCCCCGATCGAGGCCTCCAGCGCAGCAAAGCGGCCTTCCACGTTGCGCTCCATGGCCGGACTCCCGAGCCTGGGCGCGAACATACTGCAAGCAACACGTCCTTGTTGCGGAAAACTGGACGGCGCAGGCGCGGCGCCGTTTACTGCGCAGGCGATGCCCACGCGCACCGACACAAACGCCGATCCCGTCGGCCTGCTCACGCCCAGAGAGCGGGAATGCCTGCGGCTGGTCGACCAGCATCTTTCGTCGAAGCAGATCGCCCGCCAGCTCGGCATGTCGAAGACCTCCGTCGACACCTACTGCGACCGGGCGCGCCGCAAACTGGGGGTCGACGACCGCTACGCCGCCGCCCGCCTGATCCGTCAGCTCGATGTTAACCATGTCCTGACCGGGTCAGGACACGACACGATCAGGACAGACAATCTCCCCGCCGCCTGGCTCGATGAGGCCGAAGCAGAGGGGGAAACCCATGGGCGACTGGCAGAACTTCGAGAACCGGGCGGTGGTCGGCCGCGCGCTGCGTCTGCGCCGGGAGATCGACGACTTCGAGGCGCGCTGGCCGACGCGGTCGACGCGGGACGAGACGATCCCGACCTTCTCCTGGGATCAGCTGGAGCGGCAGCTCGTCGATTTGGCGGCTACGGAAACCCAGGCGGAGATGGCGCGTCACCTGGTCTCCGCGACCCGCAAGCTCGCGCCGTTCAAGCCTTCCGAGATGGTGCTGCGCGAGATCCTCTGCCTGACCTGGGTTCTCCTGGACGAGAACTTCAGGCCAGAGGTCACCTCGGGCGAAATGATCTAGGTCCCTTCGCGCGGGTCGGCGCGATCCTGGCGCTGGCGGTCGTCACCGCCCTGGCGTTCGGCGCGATGCTGGCCGGCCTGCACGCGCTGCAGGAACTCGGCGCGACCATTTCGCGGGCGTGAACACTTTCTAAACCGTACCTCTGAACCGTCTCGCAACCCGGCGGCGGTATGAGGCTCCCTCGCATCCAGCAAGAGGTGCGCGCAGGAGATTCCTCATGCTCAAAGAACGTCGGATGGTGGCCGAACAGATCGCTGGCGCCCTCTTCGAAGCCGAGGCGGCAATCGACGCCGCGCTCAGCAAGACCGCTCAGCTCGCGGGCGTCATGCCTGCGCTGCGCAAGCAGGCCGGCCTCTCGGCCCTGATCGGCCAGGACGCCGTCGAGCACGCCAGCCAGGCCATCGCGGCCCTCGCTGAGGCGCGCCGCGCCATCGTCGAGACGCACAAGCAGCTCAGCGTCGCGCAGGAACAGGCCGGCCTGGGCGCGGTGACGATGACCGACCCCGGCAGCGGCATCAAGCCGCCGGCCAGCGCGGACGAGAGCACGCGCGTGCGCATGAAGCACATCCGGGCGGTGCACGCCGCCTAAGGCGTTCACCTGCCCCTTGGGCTCTGGCAAGATGGCCCCCGGTGATCGCCGGGGGCCTTTCTTTTGCACACGCCCGTCCTCCCGCCCTGGATCGGGGCCGGGTTCTTCCTGATCGTATGCGGCGCGGCGCTATGGAAGGGCGGGCGGGACGAACGCGTGGTGGCGGTCGGCCTGCTGCTCAGCTGGGCGGTCAGCTACCTTTCCCTGATCCAGCGCCGTCCCGGCACCCAATGGGGTGAGTTCGCGGCTGATGCGCTGCTTCTCGCCCTCCTGGGCGTCGTCGCCCTGCGCTCCCGCCGCTACTGGCCCCTGGCCGCGGCCGCCTTTCAGCTCCTCGCCGTGGTCACTCATGCCGCGACTCTGGTGGACCGCCACCTGGGGGCCTGGGCCTACATCACCGCGAATGTCATCTGGACCCAGCTGATCACGATGGCCCTGGCCATCGGGACCTACAACGACTGGCGCGCGCGGCGTCAGGTCGCCGCCGCGTAGCCGCGCGCGGTCGGCCCGCCGCTCTCCGCGGCGCGTCCCAGCAGGGTCTGGTTGGCCAGATCCAGCGCGCAGATCCCCTCCAAGCGCTCGCCCTGCGCCTGGGCGTCCAGAACGACGCCGCGCTCGGCCCCGCCTGCCGCACGCTCGACCTGCAGCGCCCGGGCGCCCGCACCCGGGCGGCCGCCTCGGCCGTGCATTCCGCTGGTGGCGGCAGCGCCAGCTCGGCGCCGGGCATCGGCGAGACCTCGGCCTGCAGGCCGATGTAGTCCATCAGGGGCCCGAGACTCGGCCTTGGTCGTCAGTCTGGCAGGGCGCCGCCGCCCGCAGACGCCGCGGCCCGTCCCCTTGGCCGCATTGGCAAGGTTCATCGCGGCGACCAGCTGCACCCGGGCCGGACAGGGCACGTGCGCGTTGCCGCGCGCCATCACCACCTCGCCGGCCTCAAGCGGCCGCGCCCGCGAACGCTTCGCGGCCTTCGCTGACGGCCTTGTCGCGCAGCCTCACCATGATGAAGTTCGATTCACCCCCGATGAGCTGCGCCTCCACTTCTACGCGAATCACCCCCGACGCCCTGGAAAGCAACGCTGACGATGCGCGCAGTCATTCCTCAATACCTTGTGTTCCGGCCCGACTTATCCACAAGACCCTGAAGCAAAGCCGGTCCGAAGACGGAACTTAACCGGAACAATCGAGCAATCCGGCTGTCCTATCGTTGGTTGCGGTGCAAGTCGCCCAACGACGATCTCAGCGCCTCGATCGCAGCGCCTCGATGCGTTCCCACATCAGTTCGGCCGCGTCGATCCCGGTGAACGCCTTCAGCGAGACCGCCCCGGTGGGCGAGGTGACGTTGACCTCCGTCAGGTATCCGCCGATCACGTCGATTCCGACGAACATCAGCCCGCGCGCCCTCAGCTCCGGCCCGATGGCGGCGCAGATCTCGCGGTCGCGGGCCGACAACTCGACCGGTTCGGGCTTGCCACCCACCGCCATGTTGGACCGGATCTGGCCCTTCTGCGGGATACGGTTGATCGCGCCGACCACCTCGCCGTCGACCAGCAGGATCCGCTTGTCGCCCTGGCTCACGGCCGGCAGGAATTTCTGTACGATCACCGGCTCCTGCGAGAGGTCGGCATGGAGCTCCAGTATCGCCGAGACGTTCGGGTCGTCCGCCAGGTGCCGGGTCACGCCCGAGCCGCCCTTGGCGTTCAGCGGTTTGATCACCACGTCGCCATGCCGGGCGCGGAACTCGGCGATCGCCTCGCGATCCCAGGTGATCAGGGTCGGCGGCTGCAGGTCGGGGAAGCGGGTGACGAAGATCTTCTCCGGCGCGCTCCGGACCTCCGCCGGATTGTTCACCACCAGGGTCTTCGGATGAATCGTCTCCAGAAAGAAGGTGGCGTCGATGTAGCGCATGTCATAGGGCGGGTCCTGGCGCATCAGCACGACGTCGAAGTCCGACAGCTCCACCCGCCGGAACTCGCCCAGCCGGGCGTGGTCGCCCTTCACCCGCCTGACCGTCACCTCGCGCCCGCGCGCGAAAACCCGCCCGTCCTCCATGGCCAGGCTCTCTGTGAGGTAGACAAACAGGCTGTGGCCCCGTTCCTGGGCCCGCTCCATCATCAGGAAGGTCGTGTCGCCTTCGATGTTGATCCCCTCGATGGGGTCCATCTGCACGGCGACTTTCAATGGCATGCGGCCTCTCCCCGAACCTGTCCCGGTCCGACATAGGGCCTGCGCGCGGCGAGCGCCACCGCCGCGTCACTTGTAGTAGATCGCGCCCCTCGGAAGGCTCGCGGCCTTCACGTTCTTCAGCACCAGCCGAGTCCCCTGCATGTGGATCACTGTGTCGGCGCCCTCCTGGCTCACCGTGAACGGCGTGCCGTTGTCCAGCTCGATGCGGTCGCCCTCGCCCGCATTGAAGTCGGTGACCAGGTCCAGCCCCGCCCCGGCAGAGGAGTGGAAGGTGTCCGCGCCGCGTCCGCCCGTCAGGGTGTCGTCGCCCCGGTCGCCGGAGATCCAGTCGTCGCCGTCGCCGCCGTCGATGACGTCGTCGCCCTTGCCGCCGCGGATGATGTCGTTTCC
>JAGWSE010000353.1 GCA_028869395.1 Alphaproteobacteria bacterium
AAGAACTCCGACAGCCGGCGGGCGTCGTCGACCGGGATCACCTTGCGGGGCTTGCCATCCTCGCCCATGCGCTCCAGCACCAGCAGGTCGGGATGCGCCCGCGCCGCCACCTGGCGGCAGACGGGATGCTCGGGATCGGCGCCCAGGACGCCGAACGCCGCGGCCGGCGGGGCGCCCAGCAGCCGGCGCGCGGCGCGGTAGGCGAAGGTGGCCTTTCCCGCGCCTTCGGGTCCGGTGAGCAGCCAGGCGTGGTGCAGACGCCCGCGCGCCCGGGCCGCTTCGAAAGCCGCCTCCGAGCCCTCCTGGCCTTCCAGCTCGAAAACCTCGCGCGGATGCGGGACGTCAGCCATGCGCCGCCAGCCTGGCCTGGACGGCCGTCCAGACCGCCGCCTCCACGTCCTCGATGGAGCCGGCCGCGTCGACCAATGCGCAGCGTGCGGGCTCGGCCTTGGCGATGGCCAGGAAGCCCTCCCTCAGGCGCTCGTGGAAGGCCATGCCCTTGCTCTCGAAGCGCATCTCGGCGCCCGGCCTCGCGGCCGCGCGGGTCAGGCCCGCCTCGGGCGGGAAATCGAAAATCAGCGTCAGGTCCGGGCGCACGTCCTCGAGGATGTGGGTCTCCAGCGCAGCGATGAGGCCGGGATCGGTCCCACCCGCCGCGCCCTGGTACGCGCGGGTGGAATCGGCGAAGCGGTCGCAGACCACCCAGGCGCCGCGCGTCAGCGCGGGACGGATCACGCGCTCGATGTGGTCGCGCCGCGCCGCATACATCAGCAGGGTCTCGGTGACCGGGCTCCAGCGGTCGGCCGCGCCGTTCAGCACCAGCTCGCGGATCGCTTCCGCGCCGGGCGATCCGCCGGGTTCGCGGGTGGCGACGACCTCCAGGCCCGTGGACTGAAGGCGCGCGACGAGCCGCTTCAGCTGGGTGGACTTCCCCGCCCCCTCGCCGCCTTCCAAGGTGATGAACCGCCCGCGCGCCACGGGCCCAAGATGGCTGCTTCGGCGTGGAAGTCCAGAAGGCGGACGTCAGAAGGGTTGGATCACCTGGGCGTCGCCGAAGCCAGCCTGCGCGACCCTCTGGCGTAGCGCCTCGGCCTCGTCCTCGTTCGCGGCCTCGAGCACCACCCGGTAGAGCGTGGTCCCGTTGCGGGTCATGGGAACGATGCTGGCCCGGCCGGTCCGCGCGAGCATCGCCACCGCCCGGTCGGCGTTGTCGGGATCGGCGAAGGCGCCGACCTGGATCTTGAAGTCCGACGCCACGGCGGCCGGCGCCGACTGGGCGAGCCGCGCCGCATCGGCCGCGGACCTGGCGGGGGCCTGGGCCATCTGCGGCGATGGGATCTGGGACTTTGGCGACGCGAGTGCGACTTGCTCGGCCACGGGCGTCTGAGGCGCCGCGGACGGGGCGGCCTCGGCGTGCGGCATCAGGTCGGGCAGCGCCTTGCCGGTCAGCGGGGCGAGGCGGGATTCAACGATCATCGACGGCGCGGCCGGCGCAGGCGCGGACGTCAGCACGACCTCGGCGACCTTCCCCACCGCCTGCCCCAAGACATGCGGCGCCTCGCGCCGGGTGAACGAGCCCGCGGACGACGTCACCGGCGCTGGCCGGGGCGCGCGGGCGGCGAGCTTCATCTGCGGGGACGGCTCGGCCTTGGCGTAGCGGAGGCTGTCCTGGCCGTAGAGCGGCGCAGGACCGATGTAGCGAACCCGCACATGCGCCAGCCCGGCGCGCTCATAGCCCAGCTCGTGCGCGGCGGCCTCGCTGAGGTCGATGATCCGGCCGCCCACATAGGGTCCGCGGTCATTGACCCGGACCACCAGCTTGCGCCCGTTGTCGAGGTTGGTGACCTCCACCAGCGACGGCAGCGGCAAGGTCGGGTGCGCCGCGCTGGGGATATTCTTGTCGAAGATCTCGCCGTTGGCGGTGGCCTTGAGGTTGAACTGGTCGCCGTACCATGAGGCGACGCCCACCTTGTCGTAATCCGGCTGCTCGCGCGGCACGTACCACACCCCGCCCACCTGGTATGGCGCGCCGATCTTGTAGCCGCCGCCCCCGGGGACGACGCGCGGCGCGTGGGGCGACAGGCTGGTGGCGTATTCCGGATGCACGCTGGCGCAGGCGGCCAGCGAAGCGCCGGCCGCGGCGACCACCGCAAGCTTCAGGATCGCGCCCCGTCCGCCTCGCATGCCCCTGCCCCGCTGTCGCCGCATGGCCGCCGAGCTTGACTGGGCAAGCTTGCGGCAGGGTTAACGAGGGGTTGCGGTGGAGCGGTCGCCCCGCGGCTGCTATAGCCCCCGTCCTCACGCCAGGACGGGTGGCCGAGTGGTTTAAGGCAGCGGTCTTGAAAACCGCCGTGGGTGCAAGCCCACCGTGGGTTCGAATCCCACCCCGTCCGCCATTTTACGCCAGAGTGCGATAGAGCTTCCGACCTGACTTTCGCCGGCAGCCCAGCCGCACGGTTGGCGATGCCTCAGAATTCCGTGGCGGCGCGCCCGGGATGAGCTACGCGGCCCCTCCGGGAACCATCTACGGAGATTCCGTATTCTTCGATTGCACAAACTGCGGAAATTCCGTAGTTTGGCGCTATGTTGAACGCCGTCGCTGAAACGGCCGCCTACCTCGCCTCAGCCAAGGAGGAAGGGATGACGGAAGCCGAGCAGAAGCAGGTGATCGACACCTTGGCGGGCAGCCCCGACGCCGGCGAGCTGATCATCGGTTCGGGTGGCTGCCGCAAGGTGCGGATCGCTGGGAAGGGAAAGGGAAAGTCCGGTGGCTACCGCGTCGTGACCGTCTTCGGTGGCGACCATATGCCGGTCTACCTCATCGCGGTCCTGGCTAAGGGGTCGCGGGCCAACTTCTCAAAGGCTGAAGTTCAGGCGATGGCGGCGGTGGCGAAAAGACTAAAGGAGGCCCACCGGAAACGGGCGGCTTCCTAGCAAGGACGACAAGCCTAGGAGGGCCTGTAAAAAATGACGAAGAAGAACTTCGAACGGATCATGGCCGGGCTGAATGATGCGGTCGCGATTGCGGAGGGCCGCGCCGAGCCTGGCTCCTTCCGCATGCATATCCCCTCCAACGTGGACGTGAAGGCGCTCCGCCGACGCCTCGGCCTCACCCAGGAGGAGTTCGCGGTGCGATACGGCTTCACCGTCGGCAGGATTCGCGACTGGGAGCAGGGCCGCACGTCGCCGGCGGCCTCGGATCGAGTTCTGCTGACGGTGCTCGAGAAGGAGCCGGACGCAGTCAAGCGGGCATTGGAGGCCGCATGACCACCGTCATCATGGAGCCGTCGGGGCCTTGACCCGGCGGCACAGCTGACCACGAAGGTTCGCGAGCACACCACAGGATCTGGACGCTGGCCCGCCGTGCGGCGCGAAAGAGATCTAATGGCTCTGTGCAGCGGGCTCGGCGCATTCGATCAAGGGCACCTCCAGCAGCACGCGCGCAGGGATGGGTTTCGACGCAGGTAGGCTTCACGGTAGGGTTACGACGTAGACGAATTGCTCGTCTTCATCGTTCCTGGCCCGCCATCGTACGCCATCGCGCGGCAGAGCGCGGTAGAGCTTCCGGCAGCCCAACTGAAGGCGACGGGGGCCCAGCCGCAATTGGGAACAGGTTCCCAATTGCGGCTCAGCGCCTCTGCACCCCGATTTCTCCAGCCGCAACGAAATCCGGTTGTCAAAGTTTGACAATAGCTTACGATCCAAGTTTCGGGAGCGAGATCATGGCCGACACAAAGAATGTCAGCTTGACTGGCCATCTGGCTGAGTTCGTGGACCGCAATGTCGCGTCAGGTTCATTCCAGAACGCGAGCGAAGTGGTGCGGGAAGGGCTGCGCCTCCTCGAGCGTCAACAGCGAGAAGACGAGTTGAAGTTGGCGGCGCTGCGGGAGGCGGTGTCGCATGGTCTCAGGGACCTTGACGAAGGGCGGCTTGTCGCCGTGGAGCCCGGCGGGATCGCGGATTATCTGCGGTCGCTGTCGCCCGAAACCTGAGTGGCGTGGTTGCACTGCGACTAACTCGATCCGCCGAGGAAGACTTGAGGCGGATCCTCGCGGACTCGCTCGCAGACTACGGTGCGACCGGGCTTGAGCGATATCGAACGCTCATCGGAGTTGCGCTTGGGGATCTCTCCGCAGACGGGGCTCCGCCAGGCTCTCGTGATCGTCCCGAACTCGGCGACGGCCTTCGAAGCTATCACCTGATGCTCTGCCGTCGCCGCGGCGCCATTGATGGACAGGCGGTCAGAAGGCCCCGGCATGTCCTTGTCTATCGCCCGGGCCCGGAGGAGCTTGTGGTCCTGCGGATCCTGCATGACGCCATGGAGCTGAGCCGACACCTACCGGGTTGGACTTGACGCACCCAGCGACATAGTCGCTTCGCGCTCAGGAAGCTCCAAACGGATTGAGCACGGTCGCGCCCAGGCCAGAAACGTCGCGATCGTTGCGTGTCACCAGAGTCAGCCCGTTGGTCAACGCGGTGGCGGCGAGCAGACCGTCGATGACGGGGACAGGCCTGATGGCGCTCATACGGCCCCACTGGTCGGAAACGGCATTGTCGATACCGAGCACGCGTCCAGCAAATGCGGCCTCGACCTCCACCATCCAGCGTTCGAGCCTCGCCGCCTTGGCCGCATCCCGGGAACGAGCGAGTTCCACACCCTTTCGGATCTCGCCGAGCACAAGCGTGCTCAGAAAGAGATCCTCGTCGGCGACCGAGGCGTACCAGGCCGACACATGCGCATCGCAACGAGCACCCTTTCGGACCTCCGAAATTATATTCGTGTCGATCAGGTAGGTCACAGCTCGACATCCCGGCCAAGATCGCGATCGCGATCGAGGTCGATCCCGTCGAGCGGTGCGGACGCCAGCAACGCCTTCAAGCTTGCCTTGGGCGGCTCCGCAAAGCGTTGCCGAAGAAGTTTGCGCGCCTCGGCCTGACGCGAGGGATCGGACAAGGCGGAAGCGACACGGCGAACCAGGCCTGCATCTTCCTTGCGAACACTGATCTCGACCCGCACGAAGCCCTGGCCCGCCTTGCGTGCGCGGTGCATCGCGACGGAGGATTTTGGTTTGCTGGCCATTCTCGCCTCTCAATTTCCGGAAATCTTACCGGAAATCCGGAATAGCCGCAACCGGCGGGAGGTAGCCGTCGATAACGGCTTTAAGGCTATGCCGTAGACATAGTCTCATCATCGTCGCCTGTGGCCCGCATATGACGACTGCGCTTCGGAGCGTGATTGTGGACGGCGGTCCGGCCCTGATCGGCGCGGCGCGCGATCAGGGGAACCGAGCCGAGCTCGTGTGCGGGCAATTTCGAAGAGGCGACGCTTTGGGCTGGGGATGGGCGAGATCCAAAAGGGTCGCAACCGCATCCATGTTCTTGTGATCAGCCGTCACCTCCTCGAGGGACGAGGCTTCGGGAACCGGTTCGCCAACTTGGCCGTCCCACCGCCTCCGGTGCGACATGTTGTCCAGCGCGGCCTCGCATAACATGATTATTTGCTAATGTGCTAAGCTTCTTGGACGGGATCGTCGGCTTGCGACGATCGGCCGAGAGCTGCGGAGTGCGGTGAGCGATCCAGCGACCGACAAGGCGACGCGCCCGGCCCACCCGCCGGCCGCGGCCAATGAGGAGCCCGCGCTCGCGCCGCGGAGCCGGCCGTTCATCTCGCGGCTGCCGGGTGCGCCGCGACTTCGCGCCCTCTACCCCGGCCTGCTCGCCGCCGGCGTCATCGGCCTCGCCGCCACCTGGCTGTCGCAGCACTACGGCGCGCCGGTGATGCTGTTCGCCCTGCTGCTCGGGATGGCGTTCCATTTCCTGCACGAGGAAGGCCGCTGCGTCGCCGGGATCGATTTCGCCTCCAAGTCGATCCTGCGGGCCGGCGTGGCGCTTCTCGGCGCGCGTATCACCGTCGGCCAGATGCTCAGCCTCGGGATCATGCCCATCGCCGCCGTGATCGTCGGGGTGACCACCACGATCCTGCTCGGCTTCCTGCTTTCCAGGCGCCTGGGCCTCAGCCGCAGCTTCGGGGTGCTGTCGGGCGGATCGGTTGGCATCTGCGGCGCCTCCGCGGCGTTGGCCATCGCCTCGGTGCTGCCCCGCAACAAGGACCTCGAGCGCGACACCATCCTGACGGTGGTGGCCGTCACGGCGCTCTCGACGATCGCGATGATCGTCTACCTGATGCTGGTCCCGCTCATCGGCCTCGATCACGTCCGCGCCGGCGTCTTCCTGGGCGGCACGATCCACGACGTGGCCCAGGTCGTGGGCGCCGGCTACACCATCTCGCCCAGGACCGGCGACATCGCGACCTACGTGAAGCTGCTGCGCGTGACGCTGCTGCTGCCGGTCGCCTTCGCCATCGCCTTCATCGTCGGCCGCGCGACGGCGGGCGCCCATTCGGGTCCCAAGACGCCGATCCCCTGGTTCCTTCTCGGGTTCGCAGCCCTGGTCGCGGTGAACAGCCTCGGGTGGCTGGCCAAGCCGGTCGCGGGGCTCGCCAACGACGTCTCCCGCTGGGCCCTGGTGACCGCGATCGCCGCGCTCGGCATGAAGACCTCGTTCAAGGACCTCGTCGCCGTGGGGTGGCGGCCCATCGCGCTGATGGTGATCGAGACCCTCTGGATCGGCGGGGTCGTGCTGGTCGCCGTGGAGGCGTTCGGTTGACCTTCAGGGATCAATCGCATTAGACGATGCGAATAGTCGCATGAAAACCGATAGTTTGATCATCTCCCTTTCGCCCGAGCACGCGGGTCTGGCCGACCTCGAGGCGGCCGCCGTCACCGCCACTCGCCTCCTCAAGATGCTCGCCAACGAGCAGCGTCTGATCATGCTGTGCCGCCTGGCCGAAGGCGAAGCCTCCGTGGGCGAGCTCGCCGAGCGGGCCAGCCTGGCCCAGTCGGCCGCCTCTCAGCATCTCGGCAAGCTGCGCGCCGAAGGGGTCGTGGCGACCCGCCGCGACGCGCAGACGGTCTACTACCGCCTGGCCGACGCCTCCGCGGCGCGGCTCATGGAGGTGCTGTGCGACCTCTTCGCCCCGGCGGACCACCGCCCGGCCAGGGCTGGCCGGGCGAACTAGCTCCGCCTGCCTGTCGGCGGCCGGTCAGGCGCCGCAGCCGGCGAAGCCGTCTGCGCTCATCTTCGCCTCGTAGGGCCCGGCGACCGCAGAGCCCGGCGTGAGCTGCCCCTTGGCCTCGGCCCAGTTCTCCGGCTTCAGCGTGAGCAGCCAGCCCGCGCCGTAGGGCTCGCTGTTGGCGAGGTCGGGCGTCGCCACCATCGCCTCGTTCACCGACGCGATCTCACCCGCCACCGCGGTCTTGGCCGGACCGACCCATTTGCCGGATTCGATCGTGGCGCAGGACTTTCCCGCCTCCACCGCGCGACCGACCTTCTTGGGCGTGTAGGCCACCAGGCGGCCCGCGAGGGCGGTCGCCACCATGGTCATGCCCATCTTGACGGTCCCGTCGCCCTGCTCCTGGTACCAGATGTGGTTGGCCACATCGTAGAGAAGCTCATCGGGCAGGTTGCATCCACGGACGACTGGCATGGCCTCTGTCTTTCGCTAGGCGGACTGGGTTCGGAGCGGACGCGAGGCGCAGCAGAACTCGCCGAGCCCCGCCACTTCCATCTTCCCGCTCACGAACAGGTAGAGGTGGTTGAGGACGAACCGCATGGTGAGCGCATGCCGGGCGGCTGTCTCGTCCTGCGGCGCGGCGACGATCAGGTTGTGGTGATAGACGAGCTCGCGGCAGGTCTCGCGGCAGGCGTTGAAGCTCGGATCGCCCTTGGCGGCCTGGCGGTGCAGGGCGAGCAGGCGGAACCCCTCGCTGAGCGCCTGCGTGGGCTGGCGCTCGTGGGCGCTCAGCCAATGCTCCAGCACCTCCTCGCCGGCCGCCAGGAACTCGCGTGCGCGCGCCGCCGGGCCATCACCGCGAGGCTGGTCCTCGATCAGCGCCTGGATTTCGCCAAGCGACCTCACGCGAGCTGCTTCTCCTTCACGAAGGCCATGGAGTCCGAGACGTTCTCGTGCAGGCCGACCTTTCTGGGCGACAGCCCGAGCGCCAGTCCGAGGAGCTGGGTGAAGTAGATGATCTTCACCTTGGTCTTCACGCCGAAGCGGGTCTCGCCGCGGATCTGGTGCATCTCCAGGCCGGTGTGACAGGTCGGGCACTCGGTGGCGATCACCTCCGCGCCGGCGGCTTCGGCGGCCTGGATGATGTTGAGCACCAGCTTCGTCGAGGTGTCGCTGTCAGACAGCGCATGGGCCCCGCCGCAGCAGGCCGTCTTCAGCGCGAAATCCACGTTCTCCGCCCCGGCCGCGCCGAGCAGGTCGTCCATGAAGTGCGGCTTGGAGGTGGATTCCGTGCCCGGGCCCTTGTCCTTCTCGGGGAAGATGTGGCGCGGGCGCGTGTACATGCATCCGTAATAGTTGGCGACCTTGACGCCCTTCAGCGAGTTCCTGACCCGCTGGGCGAGCCCCTCCTCGCCGATGGCGTTCTTGATCCAGTCGAGCGCATGGATCGTCTCCACCTGGCCGGGCTGGTAGGCGGCGTGGCCCGCCTTGCGCGAGAGCCGCTCGACCACTTCGCGGGAGCCCGCGTCGTGCTCCAGGTCGTAATCGGCCTTCTTCAGGTTGTGGTAGCAGCCGTTGCAGGGCGCCATCACCACCTCGTGGCCCATCTCGTTGGCCGCGATCGACATGACCCGGGACGACAGATAGGTCTGCAGCTTGGGGTCGACGTTCTTGACCTCCATCGCCCCGCAGCAGTTCCAGTTCTTCACCTCCTCGAGCTCGAGGCCGAGCTTCTTGCCGACCGCCTTGGTGGAGGTGTTGTAGGCGTGGCCGGTGCCCTCAAGGGCGCACCCCGGGTAGTAGGCCACCTTGTTCTTGGTCCAGACGGTCTGGGACATTTCAGGATTTCTCCGGGCGGCTCATTCGGCGGCGTGCCTGAAGGCCGGGGTTGCGTCCGCCGCGGGCTGGGTTTGGTCGAGCCGCAGCGCGCGGCGCTGGCGCGCCTGCTGCTCGCCCACGTACTCCTCGATCGCCGCCCGCGCTTTCGCCCAGCCGCGGGTGCGTGGGCGGAACACCAGCGAAAGGCCCATCGTCATCATGAAGCGGATCGGCAGGTGGCGGACCACGCCCTTGCCCATCCGCACGATCCAGTCCTGCAGCACCGGCTGACCTGTGCCGGCGAAGAACTTCCGGATCGTCCGCGTCTCCTCGATCTTGCCGGTCTCGATCACCTGGTCGGTGAACACCTCGTCGAAGATCGCGGAGAACGAGGGCTTCACATGGCCCTTCAGCTCCAGCCAGTGGGCTGTCGCCTTCATGACCCCTTCGGGGACCACGTCCCGCGGGCAGGCGTAGGTGCACTTGTTGCACGACACGCACTGCCAGATCCGCTCCTTGTCGCGGAGGAGCTCGTCCTCCATGCCCATGCGGATCAGGTAGATCCAGTGCCGCGGGTTGAACTCCGGATCGATGGCGTTGACCGTGCAGGCATTGGTGCACGAGCCGCACTGCCAGCACCGGTGGATGAACTCGCCCCCCGGCAGGGCCGCGATCTCGTCCTGCAGGTTCTCATTGTAGTCGGTCACCACGCGAGACGTGATGAAGGTGCTCCAGTGACCGGAGACGTCGACCCCGTCGATCACCAGCTCGTCGTGGGTCTGCAGGTTCTCGGGGCGGATCAGGCTTTTTTCGTGGATCGGCATGACGCGGCCCTCAGCCGATCATCTTCGGGCGGGCGGGCGTCCCGCCGCGGACCGACCGCAGCCGTTCGAACCCGTCGAGCCCCAGCATGCGCCGGGCGTGCAGCATCGGATCCTCGGCGGCGGAGAAATCGGTGCGCAGATAGGCTCCGCCCTGGTCGCAGATGTAGCGGGCGTAGACCTGGGCGCAGAGGGCGTCGATGTA
>JAGWSE010000354.1 GCA_028869395.1 Alphaproteobacteria bacterium
CCCGCTCGCCGCGCAGGCCTCGACCGTCCGCACATCGCGACGGATCGGACTTGGGCTCACCGGCCTCGCAGACGCGCTGGTCATGCTTGGCGCACGCTACGGATCCCCGGCCTCGCTCGCGCTGGGCCGGCGGATCCTAAGGACCATCCGCGACGCAGCCTATGGGAGCTCGATCGCGCTTGCCCGCGAGAAGGGCGCCTTTCCGGCCTTCGAGTCCGAGCCCTATCTCGAATCCGAATTTGTCCGCCGCTTGCCCGTCCGCTTGCGCCAGCTGATCGCCGACCACGGCATCCGCAACAGTCACCTCCTGGCGATCGCGCCGACGGGCTCCATCAGCCTTCTCGCCGGCGGCGTCTCCACCGGCATCGAGCCGATCTTCGCCGGCCTGCAACTGCGGACCGTCCGCACCGCCGGCGGCGGCTCGCGCACGATCCGCACTCTGGATCCTGCCCTGGCGCATTGGCGCGGCCGGGGCGAGGCGGGGGACCCGCCGGGCTTCGTCACTGCCCGTGAGCTGCCCGTCGAGGCGCACCTAGCCATGCAGGCGGCGCTTCAGCCGTTCGTGGACAACGCGATCTCGAAGACGGTCAACGTCGCCGCGGACCTGTCGTTCGAGGCGTTCCGCTCGCTCTTCGAGCGCGCCTACGCCCTGGGCCTGAAGGGCTGCACGGCCTTCCGCGCCACGCGGCAGGCCGTGATCCGGGAGGGCGAGGGGCCCTGCGTCGCCCCCTAGCCGCCGTTCCTGCGGACCAGATGCACGGTCGAGGCCTGCGGGCCCTTGTCGCCCTGTTCCTCGGCGTAGCGCACGATCGAGCCCAGCTTCAGCTGGTCGAAGCCGCCGTTCAGCACCGAATTGCGGTGGAAGTAGATCGGTCGCCCGTCCTCGCTCTCGAGCATTCCGAAATCGTCGACGGGACTCAGCTCCGTCACACGTCCATACGGCTGGCCCGCATGCGCCTTCACCTGTCCCTGCATGCGCCGATGGCGATCCTGCAGCTTGCGCCTTGCCGCCGCGAACGCGTCGCGGATGGCCACGAAGGCGTCCTCGTGGGCGTGGTCGAGGGGCGGATTGCGGTCGATGACCACGTCGGCCTCGCCGGGCCCGGTGATCTGCAGGCGCACGGCGTAGAGGTCGCCCTGCCGGCGACGGCCCGGGCGGCCGATGACGGCGACACGGCATGAGGTGATGCGATCGTGGAAGCGCTCGAGCTTTGCGGCCTCGCGCTCGATCCGCGCACGCAAGGAGTCGCTGCCTTCGAGGCCGCCTTCGAAAGTGACCTGAAGAGGGATCTGCATGGGGAACTCCGAAGGGACGGTCATGCGGCGGCGTATCCGGCGGGCCAGTAGGCGCGCAGCGGTTCGGGCAGGTAGCCGATCAGCTTGCGGACCTCGCCCGGCTCGAGATGGTGGGCCAGCGCCTGGAAGACCGCGCTGGTCGCTGCGGTGGCCTCACGCGGAAAGCCGGGCGGCAGGCGTCTTTCGACCTCTGCCGCGAATTCCTGCGGATCCCGGATGCTCGTGGGACCCTCCATGGGCGTCCAGCTCTCGAAGTAGATTCCGCGGACCAGCATCGGAAGCTGCGCCGAGAGGCCGAGCACGCCGTCTGCGGGCAGCCGGTCGCGGAGCACATGGAGCACCGCGCGCAGCGCCGAATAGGCGTCCTTGCGCGCGCAGGGCTTCAGGTGAGCCTCGATCTCCTTCAGCCAGGTGTTGGTCTCCTGCAGGGTGGTGTCGAAGACGGCGAGTCCGGCGCTCATGGCAGGCTCCTTCGATGGTTGCAGGAAAAGGCTAGGCCGCGCGGTCGGGCTCGCCTTGACCGGGATCAACACGGCGGCCCGCCGCCAGGCGCAGAACATCCCTCGCAGCCCTCGCCAGGAGGTTGGCGGTGTCGTTCAGAAATCGCGCCGAGGCCGGCCGTCGGTTGGCCGATGCGCTGACGGCCTACAAGGGCCGGGACGTCGTCGTGCTGGCGCTGCCTCGCGGCGGTGTCCCGGTGGCGGCGGAGATCGCCGAGGCGCTCGGCGCACCGCTCGATCTCGTGCTCGTGCGCAAGATCGGGGCGCCTTTCGAAAGGGAGCTCGCCATAGGGGCGGTGGCCGCGATCGACCTCCCGGTGACCGTGCGTAACGAAGGCCTGATCGAGGACCTCGGCATCGACGAGGCTCGGTTCGAGACCTTGCGCGACGCCGAGCTCCAGGAGCTCGCGCGGCGTCGCGAGGCATATCTCGAAGGGCGCCCCGCGACGCCCATCGGCGGACGCGTGGCCATCGTCGTGGACGACGGCGTGGCGACCGGAGCGACCACTCGGGCCGCGCTGCGGGCCGTCCGCGCGGCCGGTCCCGCCAGACTGATCCTGGCCGTCCCGGTGGCGCCGGACGACAGCCTGGCGGCGCTCCGTAGCGAGGCCGACGAAGTGGTCTGCCTCGAAGGACACGGCTTCATGGGTGCGATCGGCTTCTATTACGCCGATTTCTCGCAAGTGAGCGACGATGAGGTTCGGGCCATTCTCGCCCGGTTCCCGCCCGCCCGGACGCACCGCTAAGCGGGCAGTTCCTCGTCGGTGTCCGGCTCGACGGCGCCTTCGCTCAGCACGATACGGTTCGCCACCGCCTTCACGTCCGGCAGCTCCCACGTGAGCCGCTCCGCCGCGTCACGGTCGAACCAGCCTTCGGCGCGACCTTTGAGCGTCACCACCCCTTCGCTCACGGTGACGCGCAGGCCGTGGATCGCCACCCCCTGGCGTTCGAAGACGCTCTCCAGCTGGGCGCGCAGATCGCCGAGCGGTGGCGAGATGGTCAGAAAATTCCGCACGTCGTCGACTTCCGGAAGCTGCAGGAGCCCCTGCTC
>JAGWSE010000355.1 GCA_028869395.1 Alphaproteobacteria bacterium
AACCCCTCGCGCCGCGAGTTACAGGCTTGTCACAGTGAGATATTTGGGGTCCGCTACCGCCGGTTGGGGAGGATAGGATTCCGGTGACGGCAGCTGGCACGACGACGCGGCGGTCCTCTCGCAAGGCGAAGGGCGACGGCTATCTCCGCCGGGCGGAGATCCTGGGGGCGGCCGAACGCATTTTCGTCGCCGAGGGTTACGAGGGCGCAACGATCCGCAAGATCGCCGACGAGGTCGGCGTTTCGTCCACAGCGCTCTACATGCATTTCCCCGACAAGAGCGCGATCCTGCTGGAGATCTGCGAGCGCACCATCGAGGTGCTGCTCGAGCGCAACCGGGACATCGCCGCCAAGCCGATCGATGCGGTCGTCCGCGTGCGCATGATGCTTGAGGCCTACATGCGCTGGGGCCTGGAGCATCCCAACGCCTACCAGCTGGTCTATTCCACGCCGCGTCCCGCCGCGACCATGTGGGCCGGCGAGGCGGCCGAAGACCTGGGCCTGCAGTGCTACAACATCTTCGCTGGCGTGGTGCGCGAGGTCGCGGCCGCCGGGCGACTGCGGAACGGCTCCGCCGATTCCGCGGCCCAGGCGCTTTGGATGTCATGTCACGGCGTGGTGGCTTTGCTGGCGGCGCGCCCCAGGTTCGCCTGGGCCGAGCGGGACGAGCTCATCAAGGTGACGCTGGAAGCTCTGATCAACGGCCTGGTGGTCGACTAGGCCCTGCGCGGGACGAGCGGCGATGCGGTTCGCGAAGTGGACCTTCCTGGCCGCGGGTGTCTACGGCTTCCTGGTCATCACCCCGCTATTTTTCCTGGAAGGTGCGATCGGGCGGGCCTCGGGGCCCATCACGCACCCGGAGTACTTCTACGGCTGGACCACCGCAGCCCTTGTCTTCCAGACGATGTTCCTGGCGATCGGCCGCGATCCGGTCCGGTTCCGCCCGTTCATGATCGTTGCAATGCTCGAGAAGTTCACCTGGCTGGTCAGCCTGTGGACTCTCGCAGGGCTCGGCCGCGTGCCGGGCTCCACGGTCGCGGTGGGCAGCCTCGACCTGGTGTGGGGACTCCTGTTCGTGGCGGCCTATGTCCGTACGAGGGGCGATCCTAGTTCGTCGTGACGTCGCCCGTCGGGGCGCTCGCCGTGGACTGCGCGGGCGAGATCGCCGCCACTGTCGGCAGCTGCGCCGGCGCCTGATAGCCGTAACCGCCGCGCTTCAGATCTGCCAGCAGGGTGATCGGCGCCGAGCCGCCGGCCAGCTTGGCCCGATAGACCTCCACGTTCTCCATCACCCGCTCGACATAGTTGCGGGTCTCGGAGAAGGGGATGCACTCGATGAAGTCGATCGGATCGGTCGAGCTCGAGCGCGGATCGCCGCAATAGCTGGCCCACTGCGCCGGGCGACCGGGTCCGGCATTATAGGCGGCCACGGCCATGATGTAGGACCCGGAGAAGTGGTCCACGAGCCTGCCGAGGAAGCTGGAGCCCAGCTTCATGTTGTAGTCCGGCTCATCCAGCATGGACGGCGAATAGGAGACGCCGATCCGTCGCGCGACGATCGAGGCGGTGGCCGGCATCAGCTGCATCATGCCGCGCGCGCCGACGGCGGAGCGGATGTCGGGATCGAAGCCGCTTTCCTGGCGCGTGATTCCCAGGACCAGGGCCGCTTCGGGCGCATCCTCGACCTGCGGCGGGGCGCGATAGGGATAGGCGCGGTCCGGGAGCACGAAACCGTGCTGTGCGGCCGCGCGGGCCACCTGCATGGAGAGCGCCTGGTCGCCATAGCCACGGACGAGGTCGACCAATTGCGCCTCGTCCTGCCGGGAGGAGAGCATGTCGTCGAGGTTCAGGACGAATACGCGGTAAAGGTCCCGGTAGCCGAGGTCGTAGAGCAGACGCGTCGCCTGCACGGGCTCGAGGGCGTTGAAGTAGGACCGGTCCTGAGGCGTGATCACCGGATCGGACGCGAGCGTCAGCTTCTGGCCCAGCTTCTCCGCGGCGAGCTGGCCGTAGAAGGTCGTGTTGTGCACGGCGGCGGCGACGTAGAAGCCGTCGGCGCGCGTCTTGTTGTGCATCGCCTCCGCGGCGCGGCCTTCCCAGTAGAGCGCGCGCGCCCGGGTGATCGGGGTGACGCCGATCCGGTCGATGGTCGCGAAGTGGACGGCGGCCGCCTCCGGGTCGTGCAGCTTGGTGAGCGCGATCCAGCCGGCGAAGAACTCGGCTTCCGCGGCCTCGGGGCCGAAGGTGATTCCGGAATCGGCGGCCGCGTAGGCGGCGCGGATGTCGCCTTGCTTCAGCGCCGTGAGCATGAGCCGGTGGCGCTCGTCCCAGACGACCTTCGCCTGCTCGGGCGTGACGATCTCGCGGGGGAAGCCGTTGACCATCGACAGCGCCAGAGCGTCGAGGTTGTGGCGGCGCAGATAGGCGGCGTGCTCGAACACGACGCCGGGGGAATTGGCTACCGAGGACGGCAGGTTCGCGTCGAGCTCGTTGGCGTTGCTGGCGTCGGCCTTGTAGGCGAGCCGGACCTCGGCCGCCTTCACCTGGTCGGGCGGGAGCAGGGGCAGCAGGTCGCGCGCGGCCTGGGTGTCCTGGTTGTAGAGCAGGATGTCGACGCGGCGAACGTAGTCGTCCGTTGTCAGCGCGGCGCCGAACTGGGCCAGCATGCTGCGCTGGGTGTTGGCGTCGAAGCTCTTGTCCCGCCACCAGCGCCGGATGAGCTTGGTCGCGTCGTCCGGGCGCCCGAGCATGCGATAAGCGCTCGCCAGCGCCATGGCGCCCTGTGGCGTCTGCGGGTCCTGGTCATCGAACCAGGCGACCACCTGGGCGGCGGAGTATCCGGACGTGGCGACCAGCCGCTCGGCGGCGAGGTCACGCCGCTCCGCGTGTGGCCAGTCCTTCAGCTCGCGGCGTGCGGCGTCCACTTCGGCGAAGCTCAGCGAATCTCCGTCGTAGTCGACCAGCGCCCAGGTCGCGACCTTGCGCGCCAGCGGGTCGGAGATCTGCGCCATGGCTGCGCGCGCGCCGTTGATGTCGCCCCGGCGGGCCGAATCGATCGCCTGGCGGAGTTGGCCGATATCGGCCTGGCTCAAGGTGGCCGCGCCGGAGTGGACCACGGCCGCGGCGGCCATCGGCGCTTCGTCGGGAAGGCTCTGCTGGAGCAGGTTGCCGATCAGGTCCGCAGGCTGGGCGCGTGCGGCGGCGCTCGCCACGAGGACGCTGCCGGCGATCAGGAAGATCTTGCGGGCCTTGGCGATCAACGGATGTCCCCCAACGGACGGGCGCCTCTGAACGAGTCGAACGATACGAACATTGCGGGGCTGGCCCACTCGCCCATATTGTCGCGGCAATTCCTAATTTCGCTTAACAAGCGGCCCCTTCACGGCAATTTGCACAGATGTCCGAGCCTTTGTTCCGCGGCGTCCTTCCGGCGCTCGTCACGCCGTTCCGCGACCGGGCGGTCGACGAAGACGCCTTCGTGCGGCTGGTGGAGCGCCAGATCGTCGGCGGGGTCCACGGCCTGGTTCCGGTGGGCACCACCGGCGAAACTGCGACGCTTTCCCATGACGAGCACCGTCGTGTGGTCGAGCTATGCGTGAACACGACTGCAGGACGCGTGCCAGTCGTGGCCGGCGCGGGGTCCAATTCGACGGAAGAGGCGATCGAGCTGGTCCGCCACGCCAAGATCGTGGGGGCGGACGCGGCGCTGGTGGTCACGCCTTACTACAATCGGCCCAGCCAGGAGGGGCTCTATGCCCACTACCGGGCGATCAACGACGCGGTGCAGTTGCCGATCCTGGTCTACAACGTGCCGTCGCGGACCAGCGTCGACATCTCCAATGACACGCTCGCCCGCCTGGCGAAGCTTCCAAACATCGTGGGGATCAAGGACGCGACCGGGGACCTGGGCCGCGCCAGCCTGCAGCGCCTGACCTGCGGCGAGGAATGGGTGATGCTGTCGGGCGACGATCCCTCCGCGCTCGGCTACATGGCCCATGGCGGGCATGGCTGCATTTCGGTGACCGCCAATGTCGCGCCGGAACAGTGCTCGGCCTTCTACAACGATGCGCTCTCGGGTCAGTGGTCCGGCGCGCTCTATGGCCAGGATCGGCTGATCCGCCTGCACAAGGCGCTGTTCACCGACGCCTCGCCGTCACCCACCAAGTTCGCGCTTTCCTATCTCGGGCTGTGCGCGGAGGAGACGCGGCTGCCGATCGTTCCGTGCTCGGAGGCCTCGCGCAAGGAAGTACTCGCCGCGATGCGGGACGTGGGTCTGATCTGACATGGCCGGCAAGCTGATCGCCGAGAACCGCCGTGCGCGGTACGACTACTTTTTGGAGGACGCCTTCGAGGCGGGCCTGCAGCTCACCGGCTCGGAGGTGAAGTCGCTGCGCAACGGGCGCGCCAACATCGCGGAGAGCTATGCGGCGGTGGAGGGGCGCGAGATCGTGCTGATCAACGCCGACATCCCGCCCTATCAGCAGGCCGGCCCGCACTTCAACCACGAGCCGCGCCGCCATCGGAAGCTGCTGCTCAAGCGCCGGGAGATCGACAAGCTGATCGGCGCGGTGCAGCGCGAGGGGCGCACCATCATCCCGACCAAGCTCTACTGGAACGACCGCGGCATTGCGAAGCTGGAAGTCGCGCTCGCCAAGGGCAAGAAGGTACATGACAAGCGCGAGACGGCCGCGCAGCGCGACTGGCAGCGCGACAAGGCGCGGCTGCTTCGGGAGAAGGGCTGAGCCGCGCCCGGGGGAAGGAAGCTTGCTCCACGAGGCCGACATCGAAGACCTCGAGCGCTCGATCGTGGAGTCGGTCGCGCCGGCGCGCATCGTCGAGATCGGAGATTGGCTCGTGCCGCTCGACGATGGCGCGATAGGGCGGGCGAAGAGCGCCGTGCCGCTGAGCCATTTCGCCGATCCGGCCGCCATCCCCGCGGTCGAAGCGGCTTACGTCGAGGCGAACCTGCCGCCGGCGTTCCGCGTGGCGGAGACGGCGGAGCTCGGCCCCGTGCGCGAGGCGCTGGTCCGGCGCGGTTTTGCGCCTCATACGCCGACGATCATGAAGCTGGGAACGGCCCAGGGCCTCCGCGCCCTCAGCGACGATCCCGCCGAACTCTTCGCCAGGCCCGACGCCGACTGGGCCGCCTGCTTCGCCGGCCAGGGCTTCGATCCCGAGGAGGCCGCCGCGCGCGTGCGCAACCTGACGCGTTCGCGCGACGCCCTGTTCGCCGCCGTTCGGGAGGGTGGCCAAGTGGCGGCCGTGGGGGTGGTGACTTTCGCTCGCGGCTGGGCCGGCGTACATGGGATGCGCACGGCGCCGGCCGCCCGCCGGAAAGGCTACGCGCGCCGCATACTTGCCGCCTTGGGTCGCGCCGCCGCTGCGCGCGGAATCGAGCGCATCGTGCTGCAGGTGACGGAGGAGAATCCCGCCCGCATCCTCTACCGCGCCGGCGGATTCACCCGGGCTTGGCGATATCACTACTGGGGCAAGGTCTAGGCGAGCAGCGCCTTCGCGCGCTGGAACACCGCCTCGAACATGGCGGGCGTGAGCCGGCCGGTGTTCGTGTTCAGGCGCGAGCAGTGATAGCTGTTGATCACCGTATAGGGACCGGCCTGGAACTCCGAGCCATGGCCCGGCGCGCCGCCGTTCGCCTTGAGGCCCAGCGCCCGCAGCACGTTCCGACGGGAGACGTCGCCCAGGGTGACGATCACCTTCAGGCGGGGGAGGGCGGCGATGCGGGCTGTCAGGAACGGCCGGCAGTTGGCCTCTTCCGCGGTCACCGGCTTGTTGCCGGGCGGGGCGCAGCGAACCGCGTTGGTGATCATGCAGTCCACCAGGTGAACGCTGTCGTCGGGCCGCGCCTCGTAGGTTCCGGTCGCGAGGCCGAGCTTCAGAAGGGTCTCGTAGAGCAGCATGCCGGCATAGTCGCCCGTGAAGGGCCGGCCCGTGCGGTTCGCGCCGGTCCGTCCGGGCGCGAGGCCCACAACGAGCAGCCGTGCCTCGGGATCGCCGA